>NZ_JBCPGE010000049.1:0-32511 GCF_040914025.1 Ruminococcus sp. RTP21484sp1_RTP21281st1_A8_RTP21281_210402 | reverse complement strand
AGACAGATGTCCGACTCATAAGGATAGGTGGAAAACGCTGCAAATGTTTACTCAGTCAGTATGATGACTATATTGTAGCTGTAACTATAGACAGTTCCTTTTATCGGCAAGGAAATATTTTTGCGGTTCTCATAGTTGGCGTGTATCTTGTATTGGCTTCCTGCTGTATGTTCTACATGCTTTCAAGAGTTATGAAAGAAAAATATGAAAAAGAAAAACTGCTGTACATATCAAACACAGATGAACTTACAAGATGCTTTAACCGACATGCATACGAAGAAAGGATAAACAACCTTGATCTCCGCGAGGAATGGATATATATTTCCATGGATCTTAATAACCTGAAACATACAAATGATTCTCTTGGACATGCTGCAGGCGATGAACTTATATGTGCAGCGGCCAATTGTATGAGGGAAAGTTTTGGAAAGTATGGAAATGTCTACAGAATCGGAGGAGATGAGTTTGTTGTGATCATCACCGGAAATACAAAGGAATTTCAAAGCATAATAGAAAGCTTTGACCGGCGTGTTGCACAATGGCATGGGAAACTGGTGGATTCTATGACAATCTCATGGGGATATGTTTTCAGTTCTGAGAAAGAATGGGATAACATCTATGACATCGCCAAAGAAGCAGATGAAAGAATGTATAAGAACAAGGAACGCTATTACCAGGAAAGCAAAATAGTCAGACGAAGGTAACAGATTGCTTTTTCCTTATATTTTCAAATATTCTAAATATAACAGAGTTGATTGAAATTCTTTTGGAATAACAAGAACCAGGATGAGACGTGTGCTCAGCCTGGTTCTTGAACTTTTTTCGTTTTTATTCCTGATCGCCCCAGAAATCCACGGGCTCGTAGTCCTGTAATTTCGCAAGAAACCCCTTCTGCTGAAGTTCTTCCTGAATGGCATCCAGGATTTCTTCGCTTTCGGCGTCGATGGTGTGGTAGTGATAGCCGGAGGTTACATTTTTCAGAAGGCTGGATTTGCCGGTGCTGATTTCCTCCATGTAGGCGCGGATGTCGCGGCGGGATTTGATTCCCATGTCAGCTTTCAGCACGCCGTAGACCTTGTGGTAGACGAATACGTCGCGAATCTGGCCGCCGGCGTCTACGATGGTGCTTAATTCCTCTTCAACCTGATCATCTGTGTGATAAACCTTAAAAACTCTGGAATATTTCCTGTCCTCCTGGAGCAGATAGCCTTTGTTGGTGGAAAAAATGGTAGCTCCGTTGGCACGCAGGAGAGAAATATCCTGGACAATAATCTGGCGGCTTACATTTAATTCCTTAGCTAAGGTACCGCCGGAAACGGGATTATTGCTGGAAGATAGGATATTCAGAAGTTGTTTTCGTCTTGCTTCACCTTTCATTTTTTATCTCCTGTCTGCTGGTTTGTGATGAAAGTTACCTGTTACCGTGTGGAGCCTTTGTCAAACATGTTTTGGGACGTGTTGATGGCGGGAAACAGGTGACTTCCATTCTGATAATTACTGTCGGTGGGGGAGTTCAGCCGAATAGGGCTTACTCCACCGGATGAAGATTCTTCATAGATAAATCCATAATAGGAGCAGAATGTGTAAGTGCTCCGCTTGATACATAATTTACACCCAAACCAGTGAGTCTGGCAATATTTTCTTTTGTTACATTTCCGGAAACTTCAATTTCGGCACGTCCGGCAATGTAGTCGATGGATTCTTTCAGCTGTTCAGTGGTCATATTATCCAGCATGATAATGTCCGCACCAGCTTCTACTGCCTCTTTTACCATATCCAGGTTTTCGACCTCTATTTCAATTTTGCGGACAAAAGGAGCGTAGGCTTTTGCCATGGAGATGGCCTGTTTTACGCCGCCTGCGGCACCGATGTGATTGTCCTTGAGAAGAACGCCGTCGGAAAGATTATAGCGGTGGTTATTGCCGCCGCCTACGCGAACGGAATATTTCTCGAAAATACGGTTATTCGGAGTGGTTTTTCTGGTGTCCAGAAGCTTGATCCCGGTTCCCTCAAGAAGAGCTGCAACCTGGCTTGTGTAGGTGGCGATTCCGCTCATTCTCTGGAGATAGTTAAGAGCGGTTCTTTCTCCGCAAAGGAGCACACGGATATCTCCGTAAATTTTTCCCACAAGCTGTTTATTTTCTACGTGGTCTCCGTCTTTTACATAGAATTCAGCTCTGGTGGATGGATCCAGAAGTGTGAAAACACGCTCAAAAACCTGGAGCCCGCAGATGATTCCATCTTCTTTGCAGATAAGATCTACAACGCCTGGAGTGGGATTGGGCATAACGCTGTTGGTAGATACGTCTTCGCTTGTGATATCTTCTTTTAATGCGCTTAAAATGAACGGATCAACATTTAATCCGAGAGTTACCTGATCATACATATAAAAATTCCTTTCTGCCTTCTGGATTCTGGCCAAGGGTGATGGCCTGTGTGGCAAGGTGATGATAAGTTTCGGCCAGGGTCTGAATGTCCTGGTATGGGGTGAAGTCTACGTGGGAAGCAAGGTAATCAGCAATTTCGCTAGCATTCTGGGGTGAAGCATTCTTAAGATCATGCTCTGCCATATCCTGCGCCGCACGTCTTGCGAAAACAAGGCTTTCCAGCAGGGAGTTGCTTGCCAGGCGGTTTTTGCCATGGACACCGTTGCAGGCAGCTTCTCCTACTACATAGAGATTTTCCATGGAAGAACGGCTCTGATAGTCCACTTTTACGCCGCCCATGAAATAATGCTGTGCCGGAACAACCGGGATACATTCCTTGAAAACATCATAGCCCATTTCCCTGCAGTGCTCAACAATGTTTGGAAAATGGTGGCGAAGAGTTTCTACCGGGATGGTGCGCAGGTCTTCCCAGACAAAGTCGGTGTCGTCTTTTGCCATCTGTTCGTGAATTTTCTGGGAAAGAAGATCACGAGGCAGCAGCTCGTTTACGAAACGGTTCATGTTTTTGTCGTAAAGTCTGGCACCTTCGCCACGGACAGATTCGGAAATCAGAAAGCTGCGGTCTTCCGGATGTTTGGTGTAGAAGGTGGTAGGGTGGATCTGCACGTAATCCGGGTTCTGCAGTTCAATATTATGCTTACCTGCAATAGCAAGTGCGTCGCCGGTAAGGTGGCGGAAGTTGGTGGAATGTCTGTAAAGTCCACCTACCCCTCCGCTGGCCAGAACGGTATAGGTTGCAGTAACGGTGTCAAGGGAACCATCTGGACGGCGGATCACAGCGCCGTAGCAGTGGTTGTCTTTTTCCAGAATATCAACCAGGGTGGTGTATTCCAGAAGTTCTACATTGGAAAGCTTCTGGACTTCGCGGAGCAGGGTGCTGGTGATCTCTTTTCCGGTTACATCCTCGTGGAAAATAATACGGTTGGTGGAATGGGCGCCTTCTTTGGTGTAGGCAAGGCTGCCGTCTTCGTTTCGCTCGAACTGGGCACCGTAAGAAACAAGATCCCTGACAACCTCCGGGGAGGTTTTGATCATGATCTCTACGGATTTTTTGTCATTTTCGTAGTGTCCGGCTTTCATGGTGTCTTCGAAAAAGCTGTCATAGTCGGACTGTTCTTTCAGCATGCACATGCCGCCCTGGGCGAGAAAGGAATCGTTACTGGTAAGGTCGGACTTGGTGATGACGGTGATTTTTTTGTCGCGGGGAAGCTGGAGGGCACAGTAAAGACCGGAGCAGCCGCTTCCTGCGATGAGGATATCTGTTTTCATAATTGATGGTCCTTTTTTCGTGGATAAATTTGGTGTACAGAGAAATTTTGCAAAAATAATCTGAAGCGCAGGCTTATAAAATTTCTCTGTGAATGATTGCAATTGTGCGCGCGGATTCAAATTTTCCGAACGACATGCCCTGTAGTATATCACTAAACTTTACAATTGACAAGATAGCTGTAAACTTTTTTATTGACAGTGAGGACGGCAGGTAATATAATCCTAAGAAAATGTCCGAAAAGAGTGGAGCTATTAGCAGCCAATGAGGGTAAGAAGATATTTAAGAACACATTCGGGTATACATGGAAAATTAAAGTTCCGGAATAAATGAAAACACAGGAGTGAAAAACGATTATGATGACAACAAGACAGCTGCAGGATGAAATTCTGCGTTTAAAGAAGGAAAAAGATATCTGCATTCTGGCGCATGCATACCAGAGCCATGAGATTCTGGAGGTAGCAGATTACACAGGTGATTCTTATGGACTGAGCCAGCAGGCGGCTAAGGCTCCGCAGAAGAACGTGCTGATGTGTGGTGTAAGATTTATGGCAGAAACAGTAAAAATTCTTTCTCCGGAGAAAAAGGTTTACCTTTCCAATAGCGGCGCAGGATGTCCAATGGCAGAGCAGCTGGATGTGGAGATGCTTTCCGCACTGAAAGAGTCCAATCCGGACTACACAGTTGTGGCTTATATTAATACCACTTCCGAACTGAAAACAATCTGTGATGTGTGCGTAACTTCTTCTTCTGCGTTGAAGATTGTGAACAATATCGACAATGACAAGATCCTGTTTATCCCGGACTGCAACCTTGGCGCATGGGTGGAGAAGCAGGTTACGCAAAAAACGTTCAAGTTCGTTCACGGGGGATGTCCAACTCATCTTAGAATGTCTGTAAGAGATGTGAAAAAAGCCAGAGCCGCTCATCCGGAAGCGAAGTTACTGGTTCATCCAGAGTGTCTGCCAGAGGTTTCTGCAATGGCAGATTATATTGGAAGTACTACCGGAATTATGAAATATGCCGAGGAAAGCGATGCTAAAGAATTTATTATCGGCACCGAGAACAGCATTGTCCAGCATCTCCAGTACGAGTGCCCGGACAAGAAATTTTATCCGCTGTCAAAGGACTGCGTATGCCACAATATGAAACTGACTACATTGATGGATGTTTATAATTGCGTCTGCGGTCAGGGCGGAGAAGAGATCAAGCTGGATGAGAATGTGAGAGTGAAGGCGAAGGCTTGTATTGATACGATGTTGACGATGGGGGAATAGAAAATTTATCTTTTGAGATAAGCAGAAATTAGAGACGATTACTAATTGTAAAAAAAGAATACAACTGATATAATTATATTTGGGCGCTACCATAACGGTAGGCGGTTAGTCCTTCGGCAGAGGGACTGTGACCCTCTGATTACATAGAAAACCGGAAGGGAATCAAACGGAAAGGAGGGCTAAGCCAATGAGTATTTTGGACTTTATTGCAGTAATGAGTTTTGGCATTACTTGCTTTTGTGCCGGATACACATTCGGCAAAGATACTAATAAGCCACAAAAATAGCCGCCCCGGTCCGAGAAACTGAGCGACTACTTTGTGTATACATAAAATCGGACTAACCGTCTATCAGTAGCACCTTTTTTATACTAATTATATTATCATGCTTTAAATAGAATGTCAAAAAATTTTACAGGAAATATTTATGGCAAAAGCAAAAGAGTTACTGTTCACTCCGTTTACAGTAACACGCTTCGCGATGCACAGAAATCATGCTTTGCATGATTTCGCGCCGCAACTCTCGGGTTTTCTGTGAACTTTGTTCACAAAAAACACCTCGCGGAATGTTACCAGTGAACAGTAACGCAAAAGACTATAGTTACAGGAAACTTGTAAAAAAGAACTGTCAAAATGGAAAAATAACCTAAAAATGAAGGAAATAATTGGTAGTAATTACATATTGCAAATAGAGTATGGTGAGATATATTATAAGCACATCAGATGAATTTAATAATAAAAAAGAAATATCTGCTAAAAAATGGAGCTTATCTGTTGAAAACAAAAAAATGGTATGATGAATTCAATATATTTGCAAAACGCTCATGTCTATTGTTAGACAGGATTTTCGTAGTAAATTAAGTGGTGAAAAAGGAGAAAGTATGAACACAGTATTGGAAAAAATTAAAAAAATGGGAATTGTACCGGTTGTAGTAATTGAAAATGAGAAAGATGCAGTGCCGCTGGCGGATGCTCTTTGCAATGGAGGACTTGCCTGTGCAGAGGTAACGTTCAGAACTGCAGCGGCAGGTGAAGCCATCCGCCTTATGAAAGAAGCACACCCGGAGATGCTGGTTGGAGCAGGAACCGTACTCACTGTAGAGCAGGTAGACCGTGCTGTTCAGGCAGGTGCTGAATTTATTGTAAGCCCTGGTTTTGACCCGGAAATTGTCGATTACTGTATTGAGAAAAAGATTCCGGTGCTTCCAGGCTGCATTACACCATCTGAAGCTGCACGGGCAGTACGCAGAGGTCTTTCTGTAATCAAATTTTTCCCGGCGGAGCAAGCTGGTGGACTGGCATTTATCAAGGCAATGGCAGCACCGTATACTTCCTTAAGTTTTATGCCAACAGGCGGAATCAATCCGGAGAATGTAAAGAAATATCTGGAATACGATCGTATTTTTGCCTGTGGAGGAAGCTGGATGGTAAAAGGCAAACTGATCGCAGAAGGCAGGTTTGACGAAATTGAGAAGCTGACCAGAGAAGCCGCAGAAATCGTAAAGAATATAAGAGGATAATAAAATGGGAAAAAAATTTGATATGCTGGCATTAGGCGAAGTGCTTCTTCGTTTATCACCAGAAGGAAACGAACGTTTAACCCAGGGTACCAGGTTTGAGAAACAGCTGGGTGGGGCAGAATTAAATGTAGCTGTTGGCGCAGCCAATCTGGGGCTTACTACAGGTGTTATTTCCAAGATTCCGTCTCACGCCATTGGAAATTATGCGAAAAGGGAGATTAGAAGAAACGGTGTTGACACGGATTATCTGGCTGGAGATGACAGTGCAGATTCCAGACTGGGAATTTACTATTACGAATATGGTGCAGATCCCCGTAAACCTCAGGTGGTTTACGACCGCAAGTATTCTTCTGTGAATAAATTATCTTTAGAAGATTTTCCAGAAGAAATGTATGAAAATACAAGGTGTTTCCATACCAGCGGAATCACCTTGGGACTTGGCGGTCCGGTAAGGGAAAATGCCATTGAAATGATGAAAAAATTCAAAGAAAAAGGTGCACGGATTTCATTTGATGTAAACTTCAGAGGAAATCTGTGGACCGGAGATGAGGCAAGAGATTGCATTACAAAGATTTTGCCTATCGTAGACATTTTTTTCTGTTCAGAATCCACAGCTAATCTTACATTTGGAAAAACAGGGGACATAAAAGAAATCCTGAAAAGTTTTTCTGATGAATACGATATCGCTGTGGTTGCAGCAACCCAGAGAATCGTGCACAGTCCCAAGTCTCATACTTTTGGTTCCGTAATTTATGAGAAAAAAACAGACAGCTATTATGAAGAAAAACCTTATGAGAAAATTGAGGTTGTAGACAGAATCGGAAGCGGAGACGCTTATATTTCCGGTTTTCTGTATGGATTATTAAAGGCGAATGGAAACTGCCAGGCAGCGCTGGAATATGGAAATGCAGCCAGTGCTATGAAAAATACCGTCAGTGGGGATATGTTATGGACAGACCCTCAGGAAATTCAACAGACAATCGAGATGCATCATAGTATAGGACAGGATTTTGAAATGAAGCGTTAGATAGCCAGTAGAGCGTGTTTGAAAAATCTTTCCCGCAATCTGCACGCCCCACTTTGCGGTATATCCAGAGCAGGAAAAGATTAATTACGCTTTAAAGCAGCCGGAACACCTGCTCGGCAGTGGCAGTCATATTGGCTTTTGCAGTGGCTGAATCCATAGCTTCCGCAAGTGTGCAGATATTTCGTAAAATTGGGAAAAAAGCATCAATTCCCTCTTTATTGCAGGCAGCTGCTTCCTTTGTGACACTTCCGGCAAATGCGATAACCTTTGCATGGTGCTTTTTTGCCAGCTTCGCTACGCCTACAGGGGCTTTTCCCATGGCTGTCTGAAAATCCAGGCGGCCTTCGCCGGTAACTACCACGTCTGCATCAGAAAGTTCCTGCTCCAGTCCCACAGCATTCAGAATCAGTTCGATACCAGGTGTCAGCGCCGCGCCCAGGTAGGAGAGAAAGGCGAAGCCAAGCCCTCCGGCAGCACCGGCACCAGGGGTATTGCAGTAATCTGTTCCCAGAGTTTTGGAAGTAATTTGGGCAAAATGTGCCATAGCTTCATCTAGCTGCTTTTTCTGATTTTCTGTCACACCCTTTTGCGGACCGTAAACGTATGTGGAACCATTTTCACCGCAAAGAGGGTTATTCACATCGCATGCGACCTGAATATGAGCTTCTCTCAAAAGAGGATTCAGGCCGGAAATGTCGATTCTGGAAACCTTTGCCAGTGCCTGTCCACCTTCGCCTGCATCCATACCGTTTTCATCGAAAAAACGTGCGCCAAGAGCTTTTAACATACCGATGCCGCCGTCGTTGGTGGCGCTTCCGCCGATTCCAATGATAAAATTGCGGCAACCCTTCTGGAGGGCATGGTTTATCATTTCGCCCACACCGTAGCTGGTAGCAAGAAGAGGATCCTTTGTATCATCTGGAACCAGTGTGATTCCGGCAGCGGAAGCCATTTCCATAACAGCGGTATTGCTGTCTTTCAAATATCCATAATAAGCATTGACTGGAGCATGCATAGGTCCGGTGACGGTCAGATCGATCCGCTCTCCGTTCATGCCTTCGATCAAGGCATCAGTAGTTCCCTCTCCGCCGTCTGCGAGAGGTTTTACCACGATCCTGGCATCCGGCTTTGCCCGAAGAACTCCTTCCTTGATAGCCATTCCGGCCTCTATTGAGCTTAAGCTTCCTTTTAAAGAATCAATTGCAATGACAACTTTCATATGAAAAAATCCCCCAAAAAAATAAATGGTAAAATATGTTGCGAAAAGATTTTCAATCTTATGTCTGTTTAAAGGATAGACCGCCTGGTTTGTGGAGTCAAGTAGAAAAAAGCAAGAATTTTTGCATGGAGTTTTTATCAGATAATGATAAAATAGTAATATCTGTATAGGTAATTGCGAACTTGTTTCGCAATTACCTATAGGAAAAATATACATGGGAGATTAAGACAATGAAGATAAAAACAGTTGCAGTTCTTGGCGCAGGTGCGGTTGGGTCTTATGTGATATGGGGGCTTTCCAGGCGGAAGGATATCCGGCTGGGAGTTCTTGCAGAAGGTAAGCGTGCGGAGAAATTGAAAAAAGGCTGCACGATCAATGGTGAGGTTTATCATCCGGAAGTATGGACACCCCAGGAAGCAAAAGGGGTAGACCTGCTGATCGTATCTTTGAAATATGGAGCGCTGCCAGGTGCAATGGACAGCATCCGCCAGGTTACAGGAGAGAATACCACGGTCATGAGTCTTATGAACGGCGTGGACAGTGAGAAATTGATTTCCGATGAAATTGGAGCTTCCCATGTGATCTATTCGGTAATAAAAGTTGCTTCCCATAAAGAGGAAAATGGATATTGTTTTAACCCGGAAACCACCATTGGCATTATTTTCGGAGAGCCTTGCGTACCCTATGACAGTGAACGTGTGCAGGCCATTGAGGCTCTTTTTGCAGATACCGGACTGCATTATCGCTCTACAGAATATATCAGGGAAGAAATGTGGAGCAAATTCCGGCTGAATGTATGCAATAATCTGCCCCAGGCAATTCTAGGGGCAGGAGTTGGCTGTTACCAGGACAGCGTTCATATGAAAGCAATCAGCGACGGACTTAGAAGAGAACTGGAAGCCATTGCCGCTGCAAAAGGAATCGCTATAAGTAAGGCAGCAGCATCCTCCGGCCATGGAAGTGCCGTTCCTCCATCAGCCAGATATTCCACACTGCAGGATCTGGATGCGGGACGCCATACGGAGATTGATATGTTCTCAGGCGCGTTGGTCCGCATGGGGCGGGAACTTGGGATTCCTACGCCGTATAATGAATATACCTACCATATGATAAAAGCTTTGGAAGAGAAAAATGATGGGAAGTTTGACTATAGCAAAGAGGATGGAGAAATAACCTGTTCCAGGTAAAGAATTACAGCTATTGAGAGGCGTAAAAATGAACGATAAATGGCTTGATTTTGCAATCCGTATTCAAAGCATCGGCTGCACTCTCTTGTACCCACACCAGTATATTTAATCCATAAAATAGATACAAAATCCCGGATGTGTAGGTGAACAGACATGAAAAATATCCATAGCATTGAATTTTATACTGGAAGCAAGGAAGAATTGCTTCCCGGTTTTGAAAAAGATTTTCCCTATATCGCTTCGAGGGCAGAACTCGACAAGTATATAGGGGGTTATGTACCGTGGCACTGGCACAGGACAGTGGAACTTTTTTATATGGAAAGTGGCAGCATTGAATATGATACGCCAAGAGGAAAAATATTGTTTCCGACTGGAAGCGGTGGCATGATAAATCCCAATGTACTCCATAGGACAAAAGCAATATCGCAGAGAGAAAAGAATATACAGCTACTTCATATTTTCGATGTTTCCCTACTTGCCGGAGAACAGGGAAGCAGGATTGAACAAAAATATATTGCACCTGTCATAACAGCCCCGCAGATCGAGGTAATCCCGCTTTTTCCGGGCAATGCAGAAGAAGAAAGGATTTTGAAACTGCTTGCTGCCTCATTTCGTTTATCCAGTGATGAATTTGGATATGAAATAAAACTGCGGGAAGCCCTAACGGAAATATGGCTCATGCTTTTTGAACTTTCTCGTTCTATGCGTGAAAAGAAAGGGGAACGTAACAAAAGCAACGATAAAATAAAGCTGCTGATGATATACATTCATGAACATTACAGAGAAAAAATATCTATTCCGGAACTTGCTGCGGCAGCATATTTAAGCGAAAGGGAATGCTATAGAGTGTTCCATGACTGTCTGCACATGACACCCGTCGAGTATATAACAACTTACCGTTTACAAGTTGCCTGTCAGATGTTGGCAAAGGGGCAGGAAGCTGTTACTGTTATCAGTCATGAGTGTGGTTTAGGTAGTAGCAGTTATTTTGGAAAGGTTTTTCGAGAATATGCACATTGTTCACCTATAGAATATAGAAAAAAATGGCAGAATAGTGATAGGTAATGGCGAAATAGAAATATTTTTCCTATGTCTTTTGCATTATAATGATACCTGTAAAGTAAATCAGCAATTTACAGGAGGTGAGCGCAAAGTGGTAAAACTAAATATTCAGACCGCAGAATTGGCATTAAGGGAAGCGTCAGAATCCAATCCGGGAGCATGGGCAGATCATTCCCGGTTTGTAGCCGAAGCCTGTAAAAATATCGCATCACATTGTAAAGATTTATCTTCTGAACAGGCATATATTTTCGGGCTGTTGCATGATATTGGACGCTATGCCGGAGTGAGTTCGGAAAGGCATCTGATAGACGGCTATCGGTACTGTATGGAGCGCGGATGGGAAAAAGCTGCACAGATATGTATATCCCACGCATTTATGATACAGGATATTGCTACATCTATCGGTGAGTTTGATGTCAGCGATCAGGATTACCTGTTTATGAAAGAATTTGTTGCAAATGCGGTATATGATGATTATGACCGTCTTGTACAGTTATGTGACGCATTGGCTATGCCGACGGGGTTCTGTCTTTTGGAAAAGAGATTTGTAGACGTGACAATACGGTACGGTGTTCACACAGCGACAATAGACAGGTGGAAAAAGATTTTAGAGATTAAAGAACAGTTTGAAAATCAGATCGGCTGTTCTATCTATTCTCTGCTTCCGGGTATTGTGGAAAATAGTTTTCGCTAAGGAGGGATATTATGTATTACGAATCCAGTGATTTTTTGGAAACTGCGGACAGTGATACGTTAAAGCAGATTGCCCGCACAAGGGAATTAACACGGGAATATTATTTTTCTGATTATGGAGATATAGAAAAACGCACTTCCATTCTTCGGGAGCTGTTGGGTGGAATAGGAGAAAACGTGGTAATCGACACGCCTTTTCATTGTGACTATGGGAAAAATATATTTTTGGGAAATGATGTGATAATCAATATGAATTGTACCTTTGTGGATAACAAAACTATCCGGATTGGTGACAGGGTATTGATCGCGTCAAATGTGCAGATGTATACATCTTCGCACCCTGTATTGCCACAGGAAAGGCTTGTGCCGGATTGGAGGGAACGCAAGACAACATTTTTCAGAACCTATGCACGTCCGATAGAGATAGAAAACAATGTCTGGATTGGCGGTGGCTGTATTCTTCTTCCCGGAGTCACTATAGGAGAAAACAGCGTGATAGGGGCTGGAAGCGTAGTTACCCGCCCTATCCCTCCTAATTGTGTTGCAGTAGGGAATCCATGCAAGGTGATACGTTATTTTGATACGGACAGGGAAAGGTGGCAGCATGAAGTAATTGGGGAATTATAGAAGATTGATTAGAGCCTGGAAATACCGAAATATAACTGACCGAGCAATTTGATTGAGGAGTGATAGATTTATGAATGCAAATGTTGATTTAACAGGTGTTGTTCTTGAAACAGATAGACTAATCATTAGAGAATGGAATGAAATGGTGATGAGTATATTTCTTTGTACTATGTATTAGATAATCCTTTAAAAATGGATTAGTTCAATTTCAGAAAAAATTTTAAAAGTCCCAGAAAGCCAGTAACTACGCGGCTTCCGGGACTTTCATAATACGAAAAAAGCACCTCATCTGAGGTGCTCCACTTAGCAGGGCTACAAGGATTCGAACCTTGAAATGACGGAGTCAGAGTCCGCTATACTTTTAGGCTGGAATGCCCATAAAATAAGGGCTGGCGGAGGTGTCCAGATAAAATTGACCTATGGATTGACCTGTTTTTATCTGTTTCAGTGTAATTGCATTAAAAGCAAAATAAGTGGAAATATTATAGAAAAATATGCTATACTGAGAAAAAGAGAACACGGGAACCATTTATCAGTAAGGAAGTGATTGTATGCCAGAAAATGTAAGTAGTATTATATATAAATTTTCCCAGGAAGTGAAGCGTATGCTGGGTGAAAAGCTGACAAAAGTTATTGTATATGGTTCATATGCCAGGGGTGATTATCGAGATAATTCTGACGTAGATATTATGATACTGGTAAAATTGTCTGACGAGGAAATCAGAGCTATTAAAAATGATATTTACGATCTGGCTTTTGATGTGGAGATGAGCACAGGAATTGAAATATCTCCGGTTATCAAAAATGAAGAACAGTATGAATATTGGGTAGATACGTTACCTTTTTATCGAAATGTGAGAGATGAGGGGGTAGTAGTCAGTGAGTGAAAAGAAAGTTGATTTGTGTATATATCGCATGAGAAGCGCAATCGAGACGTTGGGGGTATCTGCGTTATGTCTGGAAAGTCAACATTATAAGGATTCAATAAACCGTAGCTATTATGCCGCTTTTTATGCGGTGAAGGCGGTTTTGGCTTTAGAAGAGGTAGATTTTAAGAGACATAAAGATGCTGTTGCATATTTTAATAAGACATATGTTGCAACAGATATTTTTCCAAGAGAAATCGGAAAAAAGCTGGGAAGATTGAAACAAGAGCGTGAAACTAGCGATTATGATGACTTTTATATTGCATCCGCCGCAGATGCGACAGAGCAGTATGCAGCAGCTGAGTTTATTATCACTGAGGTAAAACAGTATTTGGATGGGCAAAATGTCCAATATTAAGGAAGCGGGATATAACTGCAACAGGAATAAGATTGATTAGAGACTGGAAATTTGAATTCTGGTCTCTTTTTTTATATCTTCAAATCTGTAGCAAGGTGTAAATATTTAGATATGCTCATAGAAGGGAGAATTGGAACCAGAGTAGGTTCAGAACATTATGGACAGTATGATAAAAAAATTGTATGACATGGAACTGGAAGAACTGGGACGGAGCGGCTGGCAGGATGAAAAATTACTGTCAGAAGTCAGAAAACTTCTGGAAAAGAACAAGGCTTCTATCCAGGTGGAAGATAAAACTGGACGAGAAGGCGTTGATCTGGCATTTGCGATTGCTGAGATAGGAGAAGAAATTGGGTTTACACAAGGATTCAAGTGTGCCTTACAGCTAAGAACAAGAGCGCCTGTATTCGTGAGATGAAAAAGAAGGAAAACGAATGGAATAACATAAAAAATGGACTGCACATTGATTCTACGGATACGGTCGTAAGCTTATGCTATCGTCATTTGGAATACCAGGTATCAAACAACGATTTAAAGGGGAAATCCATAGACCGCAGAGAGTGTACGATTGAAAATCAGATCAGCGGATATGACTTAGGATATCTCCAGGCGCAGCAAGTAACTCCGATAGATATTGAAACCCATGTGAAACTGCTTATTTCTGAAAATAAGGTGGGCGCGTCTTCAATCGGAAAAGTCGTAGATGTACTGAATGCGGCTTATGAATGGGCGATTCGCCAGGGGGATATGCAGCAGAACCCAGTGAGATTAGTAAAAACAGAGCTGTCCAAGAAGTTGAAGAAGCTCTCCGTAAAAGGGGCAGATGAAGCCGATGTAGTTGCGCTATCGGATGAGGAAATAAAGCTTTTTGAACAGGAGGCTACAGAGCTACATGCAAATGGGCACGAGAAGTATCCTGCTGGCATGTATTGCTTGTTATTACTACATACAGGTATGCGAGTGGGAGAGATGATTGCTCTGCGCTGGCGAGACTGGAAAGGAGACTATCTGGTGATTGAGAAGTCTGTTTCGACGGCCAAGAACCGGAACAAAAAGTCAGAAGATGAGAACAATTATATTTCTCTGGAAGGTAACACAAAGAATCAGAAAGCGCGGAATATTCAGCTTAACAGGGAAGCAAAGTACATTCTGTGGAAGTTAAAGCATAGCCGGGAAAGCTGTGAGCAAGATGATCTTATTGTCCCTACTAAGACTGGTAAGATGAATACAGCCAGTAATCTGGAACATTGTATGAAGGTGATTATGAAGAATGCAGGGCTTGAAGATGTCAAAGGAGGACTGCATATTTTCAGAAAGACATTTGCCACCAAGATGTATGAGAATGGAGCCAGGGTAGAAGAGATTGCTGCTTACATAGGCGATCTGCCCTCAACAACGCAGAAATACTATATTGCGATCAGACGTAAAGTAGTGGCTGATGGGGAAACGCATCAGATAGTAAAATTACCGGGAAGCAAAGCTGGTGAGGAACCAGTTGCATAAATATAGGATTTACGATAGGAGGAATAACATGAAATACGGCGAAGTTTATATTATTACACCACTTTACAACTTTTTCATAAAAAAATATCGTACAGGGCTTTCTGATGTATAATGAATTTGGCACAAAACATTACAAAGGAAAGTGACCCTGTACGACAAAAACATTATACAACGAAAAAACACTGATTGGTAGACTTCATCAATATTTTTTGATTTATTTTGAAACTTTTTTTGTCCCGACAGCAGATACCTTATTTCTGTTGATATTATCCATACTGACCTTAGAATCCGCACATTCCATCCGGTTTCTATATCAGCATTTTTTATCCGGAATAACGGAGAAATCACTGAATGTATTTTATTATGCATGTTCCTATGCAAAGATTGATTATTCCAGATTTATGAACACCACTGTCAGGATTGCTTTGAAGCTGATACCAGATTCATTGCAGACGCAGCCTGTATTTCTGTGTGTGGATGATACGATGGTATCTAAATTTGGCACAAAATTTGAAAATGTTTCAAAACTGTTTGACCATGCCGCACACAACGGTTCTAATTATCTGAATGGACACTGCTTTGTGAGTGTCATGCTCTGTGTACCTGTCTGGAATGGGGATAAAGTATCTTATCTTTCCGTTCCTCTTGGTTATCGTATGTGGCAGAAAAAAGAGTCTAAACTGGAACTGGCAGCCTCCATGATCCGGCAGGTTATGCCTGAATTTCACAGCAAAGATCATGTCATCATCCTTTGTGACAGCTGGTATACAAAACAGAACCTGGTATCCATCATTGATGAATATCCGAATCTGGATCTGATTGGCAATGCAAGGATTGATTCTGTCATGTATGATCTTGCACCTGCACAGACTGGTCGTCGGGGACGTCCTGCCAAACATGGAAAACGTCTTTCTGTTGAAACAGATTTTACGTTTTCCAATGAAAAGATCGGTGATTATGATACCGGTGTCCGCCGGGTTCTCACTAAGATCTTCGGCAACAGGGAAGTCCTTGCCTATGCCACCGCCACAGAAAAAGAACATGATACAAAACGGCTATTTTTCAGCACCATTTTCCCAGAAGATCTGCAGATTTTCTGTGCATGGCAGGAAAAAGCACCATTGAACGAGACCGGAAGTGACCGTATGAAATACATTCCACTGTTGCTATATTCGTTTCGCTGGAATATTGAAACAAGCTACTATGAACAGAAAACGTTCTGGTCTATTTGTAACTATATGGTGCGAAGCTGCAAAGGGATTGAAATGCTTGTCAATCTGATTAACATCAGTTACTGTGCCATGAAGATTCTGCCCTATCAGAACGAACATTTTTCTAAGTACCGTACAAAAAGCGTACAGGAGTTTCGCTTTGAATTAAGTCAGGGCATTCGCAGCCAGATATTTTTTGCCACTTTCGTGAAAAATATCGAAACACATATAAAATCAAATGCTATGACAAAGGCCTTAAAACAGCTGATTCATCAGCAAGTCTATCATTTATAAAGTTGTAAACTGGTGTGAAATTAACAGAAAAAGCAGTAAAATTAAGGTTTTGAATGATTTTGATTGACATAGGATATAAGCTGTTTTCTATACCAGGACGAACTCCTAAGCGCTAGCTGTGGATTCGATTCACGCATGGGATGCTGGTATGAAAGCGAAATTGTGTTGGTTGTTTATAGAAAGGTCGAATATGATTTTTGATAAATACAGGAAAAGAGCAAGTGTGTCGGCTATTATAGGCTGGGGCACTTGCTCTTTTCCTGTACATGCTATGAGTGGATGCAGAGGAAAAACTCAGGCTTGGTCGGAATGAAGATGAGGAGTATCGATCAATTCAAACTTGTTTAGGTCTCCACGGTATCTGGCAAATGCATAATCGAGTACTGTACCATCCGCTCTTCTGGAAATATTATGAAAACATAACATCGGGGTATTGGCATCTACCTGTAAAAGATGGATATCTTCGGCGGAAGCATTTGCAGCAGAGACAATGGACTTCGTCTCGTGGATACAGGATTCTGACCGGGTCATAAGCAGTTCATATAAAGACCGTACAGTAAAATCTTCACTTAAAATAAAAGCGCAAAGAGAATAGGGCAGGTAATTCTGAATTGTGACCATAGGTACGTTGTCAGAAAGTCGCCTGCGAAACATGGAGATCAGTTTTTCACCTGGTTCGATACCTAATTTCTTTGCAAGGGTCTCATTGGCAGGAACTACCTGAAGATTAAGCAACTCAGTAGAAGGTGTTTTATTCTGTCGGCTGACCTGCTGATAAAAAGGCTCAAAAGAACGGATAAAGTTCTCAGAATGACTGGTATTATTGGTTACAAATGTTCCCTTGCTGGCAATACGTTCCAGCCAACCTTCTTTAGATAAATCTGAAATTGCCTGACGAACAGTTGAACGGCTTACGTGAAAGTGTTCCACCATTTGCATTTCGGTAGGGAGACAATCGCCCTCTTTTAAATTCCCTTTTTTGATCTCTGAAAGGATCAGAGACTTTAATTGATAATAAAGCGGAACAGGAACCGTTTTATCAATATTCATTTCTAATAAATTCATAACTGTACTCCTATAGAAAGTGTATTTATACGAACATGGTGCAGGAGCAAGTTGTAGAAACAAATGTCCGTACAAAAAACAAATATATAATGTATACATACATGATACATTATGATTATTTACGTGTCAACCAATTGTTTTGACAATTATAACCAAATATCATAATGAAATATTGTGCAATTGTATTCTGCGTTTAGTGTTGACAATGGTCGTACAAAGTGTTACATTACAGATACAAGGTACGAATGTTCGCACAAAACAAATAAACAAAGCAGAACAAATGAAAGAATGGGTTACAGAAATGAAGATACTTTGTGTAGGAATGATGGTATGCGATACGATAATTAGCCCGGTACCAGATGATGTACTTTCAAAAGATTCTGTAATGATTGAACCACCGGTGTTGTCCTGTGGAGGAGATGCCTTAAATACAGCGATTGGCCTTGCGAAGCTGTCCTGCGATGTCACGATGGCAGGAAAGACAGGCGTAGATTCTAATGGGGCATTTCTGATAGAACAATGTAGACATTACGGAGTTCATACAGATGGTGTGATCAGAGACGGGAAGTGTTCTACTGCTTGCTCTTATGCCCTTGTAGATATGGAAGGGGAACGGCATTTCCTGTCGGAAGTTTCCATATTTCATCAGTTTGGAGCAGACGAGATACCAGATGAGTTAATTCAGAAAGCAGATCTGATTTATGTGGGATCGGTGATGGCCATGAACCGGATGGATAATGGAGGAATCCAGAATCTGTTTGAGAGAGCTCACAGGTTTAAGAAGATAACGGTTATGGATGCTGCAATGAATGACAGTGAAATATGTGACTGGAACAAAGTGCTGCCACCAATTTTTAAAGAGACCGATATCTTCTTTCCAAGTATGATAGAAGCCTCATTTATAGCAGGCACAGACCAGATCAATCAGATCCGTGAAAAATTCTCAGAAAGCGGAATCCGGTATCTGGGAATCAAGCTGGGAGGAAAAGGGTGTTACGTTACAGATTTTACAGAAGAGCAGTATATCCCTTGTCTGAAAAATATGCCTGTGGTAGATACTTCCGGAGCTGGTGATTCTTTTATGGCAGGCCTGATCTGTGCTTTGTCTCATGGGAAATCTTTTTTTGAGGCAGCAAGATTTGGATCTCTGATAGGAAGCCTGAATGTGGGAAAGAAAGGTGCCACTGGAGGAATCCCATCCTATGACGAAGCAATGGAAATTTTTAATCAGCGAACAGATATGTAATTGTTTGATGTACGACATCATTCAAAATAAAAACAAGTTATAAAAGTGTAGGAGGAAAACAAACATGAAATTTGCACCAATGAAAGAAATCCTGAAACTGGCAGAAGAGAGAAATGTGGCTTATGGAGCATATGTAACAGTATCTTATGAAATGGCAAGAGCCGCTATTGAAGCTGGAAATGAGACTGGTACACCGGTTATCTTCATCACAGGTACAGACTGTGTAGAATTAGCAGGTGGATATGAAGGCATGGTAAATATGGTTAAATTCGCAGCTCGTGATGCGCAGATTCCGGTATGCCTGCATGCAGACCATTTCAAATCTTATGAAGATTGTGCAAAAGCAATCAATGCTGGTTACTCATCTGTTATGATTGACGGATCTGGTCTTCCATTTGAAGAGAATATTGCACTGACCAAGAAAGTTGTTGATTTAGCTCATCCACTTGGAATCACAGTAGAAGGTGAACTTGGACGTCTGGTTGGTGAAGAAGGCGACTTAAAGGTACTTGGACCGGAAGCAGCTCAGACAGTTCCGGAAGAAGCAAAAGAATTTGTAGAGCGTACAGGTATTGATGCATTGGCTGTCAGCATCGGAACACAGCACGGACATTACATTGCAGCTCCGAAATTAAATATTGAAAGACTTGCTAAGATCGACGAATTAGTAGATATTCCGCTGGTATTGCACGGAGGCTCTGGCACACCACTTGACCAGGTACAGGATGCAATCCGTCATGGTATCCGCAAGATCAATGTAGCTACAGATGTACTGGTATCTGTTGCAAACTCATTTGAAGAGATGAAGAAAGAACAGGGCGATAACTTCAAATACAATACAACCATGTTTATTCATTCAAAAGAAAGCTGCAAAGCATTTATTAAAGAAAAAATGATGCAGTTCCGTCTGGAGGCAAAATAGAAATTACGGAAATATTTAAGTGAAAAGTAGTATTGGGGAATATTACAAAATAAAAACCATTTTAGGAGAAAAAGAAAATGAACAAAAGAAAAATGATGGGTGTAGCGGCAATGGCAGTTGCAGCAATGACAATTACAACAGTTGGTGGTGTATCTGTTTACGCAGATGATGATATTAATGCAACAGTAATCTGGCGAGCATTTGACGACCAGTTCCAGAGCGGATTCCGAATCATTATGGGAAATGAAGAAGAAAACATCGGTGGAATTAAACTGGATATGCAGGATGCTGAAAACCAGGTATCTGTAGCAAACAATAAGCTGGATATGGCGCTGACAAAAGGAACAGATATTGTTGCAATCTGTGCTCCGGACCGTGAATCTACAGCAGAGATGGCACAAAAATGTGACGCAGAAAATGTACCAGCAGTATTCTTTAACATGCAGCCGATGGATGAGACAATGGAAGAATACGATAATATCTGGTATGTAGGAGCAGAAGCTTCCGAATCAGGTACTATGTGTGCACAGGCACTGATCAATTACTGGAATGAGAATAAAGACATTGCTGACAAGAATGGTGATGGAAAACTCCAGCTTTGCATTCTTCAAGGAGAGATCGGACAGCAGGATGTAGTTCTTAGAACACAGGCTTATAAAGATGCACTGGACGCAGCTGGAATTGAGTACGAAATTATTGCAGAAGATACTGCAAACTGGGATCAGGCGCAGGCTCTGGATAAAATGAATACATGGATTACAGCTTACGGAATTGATGGTATCGAAGGTGTTCTCTGTAATAATGATGGAATGGCTATGGGTGCCCTTCAGGCAGCATTAAATAATGGTTACAATAAGGGCGAGGCTGACAAGTTTGTACCGATTGTTGGTATCGATGCAAACATGGATGCTCTGGAAGCAATGAAATCCGGTGGTTTACTTGGTACTGTATTAAATGACCGCAAGAGCCAGTCTATTGCAATCATGAATGTTCTGAAAGCAGTTGCAAAGGGCGAAGATTTTACAGCAGAAGATCTTGGAGTTGACTGTACTGTAGACGGAAAATATGTATGGGTACCATATGTAATTGTTGATGAATCAAATCTTGATGACACAATAGAACTTATGAAATCTCTGTCAGAATAATCAGCGTTTTGCAGTTATTACGTGATTTCGATGATAATGAAAATGGCAGAAGGTTACGCAGATGTGTAACCTTTCTGCCATTTCAGATGAACGATATACCTTAGGGGGCTTAATTTGATTATGGAAACATTGCGATTAAAAATGACAGATATCACAAAAACATTTCCTGGTGTAAAAGCCTTGGATAAGGTGCAGTTGAATGTAAGACCAGGATCTGTGCATGCGTTGATTGGAGAAAACGGAGCTGGAAAATCAACATTAATGAAATGTCTGTTTGGTTTATACCATCCGGATGAAGGAAATATTGAACTGGATGGAGAAAAAGTAACCATTAATGGACCAACAGAAGCATTAAAATTAGGAATCTCAATGATTCAGCAGGAACTTACACCGATTCCTTATAGAAATGTCATCGACAACATCTGGGCAGGACGGTTTGAGAAAAAAGGGATTATTGTCGATGAAGCAAAGATGAAGAAGAAAACAGAAGAATTGCTTGCTGACTTGGAACTGAATATCCCTGCTACTGCGCTGGCAAAAGATCTGTCAGTTTCACAGTTGCAGGCTGTAGAAATAGCAAAGGCTGTTTCTTACGATGCAAGGATTATCATTATGGATGAACCGACCTCTTCACTTACTAATGCGGAGACACGACATCTGTTTAAGATTATCAGAAGATTAAAATCAGAAGGCCGTTCTATTATTTATATTTCCCACAAATTGGAAGAATTGTTCGAAATTTCAGATGAGATTACCGTTATGCGAGATGGAACTTATGTGGGACGGTATCCAATCGAAGAGATAAGTATTGATGAGCTAATCAAACTGATGGTTGGAAGAAGTATGGAAAATCGTTTTCCACCAAACGAACATGTGGTACAACCTAATGTGCTTCTTAAAGTAGAAAATTTTACCAGTGCTGATCCCCATTCTTTTAAGGGTATGTCCTTTGATCTCCATAAGGGAGAAATATTGGGAATTGGGGGCCTAGTCGGAGCGCAGAGAACTGAACTAGTAGAATCTGTTTTCGGGCTTAGAAGTATTGCTGAAGGAAAATTGTATAAAAATGGACAGGAAATTGTAAATAGCAATCCGCAGGAAGCAATTAAAAATGGGTTTGCAATGCTGACAGAAGAACGCAGAGCAACAGGAATTATTCCTATGCTGTCTGTAATGGATAACACTCTTGCTGTTGCATTTAAGGCAATGGCAGGAAACCGGTTTGGAATATTGAATCCGAAAAAGCTGCAGACAGATGTTGAAAAGATCAATGGTGAGCTGAATGTAAAAACGCCTAGTGTAAAGACTGCAATACAGAATCTTTCAGGTGGAAATCAGCAGAAAGTCCTGATCTGTCGCTGGTTGCTGGCGAATAGTGATATTCTGATTCTGGACGAGCCAACAAGAGGAATTGATGTTGGTGCGAAATATGAAATTTACAGAATCATGCGTGAACTTACTAAAGCAGGAAAATCAATCATCATGGTATCATCTGAAATGCCAGAGCTGATCGGAGTATCTGACAGGATCATGGTAATGTGTGAAGGAAGAATGACAGGTATCCTTGACGCAGCAGAGGTAGAACAGACGGATGTTATGACGTTGGCAACGCAGAGTGAAAATAAGGCAAAGGCGGTGGATTAAGATGAATAAGAGTACTACAGAAAAAAAGAATATAAAAGATTATATTATTGATAATGCTTTGATCATAGCATTACTGATCACGATCATTGGAATTATTATTATCGAGCCATCCTTTCTTCAGTGGCGTGTAGTAACAGATATTATGACGCAGTCAGCTGTAAAACTGATCTGTGCGTTAGGTCTGATGTTTCCACTTTTGTTAGGCGGTACAGACCTTGCTGGTGGCCGTCAGGTTGGTCTGGCAGCTGTTGTAGTAGCATCTCTTGCCCAGAAAGCTGGGTATTCCAAATTATTCTGGCCAGGACTTCCGGAACTCCCTATTTTTGTTCCAATATTAGTTGCACTGGCAGTAGTTGCATTGATCGGTTATCTTAATGGTCTGATGATCTGTAAACTTCGTATGGCACCATTTATTGCTACATATGGTATGGCATCTGCAGTTTATGGTCTGAACCAGTTATATTTTGCAAAAGCACCAAATAATTCTCAGCCAATCGGTGGTATCAGAGATGATCTTACAATTTTAAGCCGTTTCAGAATTGGCGGACAGGTAAGCTTCCTTGTTGTAATTGCACTTGTTGTAATGGCAGTTGTATGGTTTATCCTGAATAGAACTACATTCGGAAAAAATATCTATATTACCGGTGGTAATAAAGAAGCAGCAAAGGTTTCTGGTATTAATGTCAATAAAGTAATTATTGCCTGTTTTATAATTGAAAGTATTTTAGTTGGTCTGGCAGGTATTCTGGAGGTTGCAAGAACCGGTGGAGCAAATGCCGGTTATGGAAATGCTTATGAGTTTGATGCAATTTCTTCCTGCGTAGTTGGCGGTGTATCTTTAAGTGGTGGTATTGGTAAAGTATCCGGAGCATTTATTGGTGTTATGATTTTCACATTCATCAGTTATGGCCTGAGCTTTATTGGACTGAACTCTAACTGGCAGCTTGTTATCAAAGGTATCATTATCTGTTCAGCAGTTGCACTGGACATGAGAAAGAATGCAAAATAATCGATGGAGCAAAGGAGATTAAACATGAAAAAAGTACAGCTTTCAGAAGAATTATCTTTATCAGCAGTAGTTCAGGGATTCTGGCGGGCAGACAGCTGGAATATGACAACGCAGGAGATGGTAAATTTCATGCATGCATGTATCGAACGTGGCGTAACTACATTTGATACAGCTGAAATTTACGGTGGAGCAGAGGCAAAAATGGGAGAAGCTTTTGCTGCTGATCCTTCCATTTTAAAAGAAATTGAACTGGTTTCAAAGACTGGTATTTATTTAACAGAGGTAGACGGTGCTACTTTTGGTTACTATAATACAACAAAAGAAAGAGTTCTGCAGTCCTGCAAAGAGAGTCTAAAGAAACTGCATGCAGATCATCTGGATCTTTATCTGATCCATAGAGAGGATCCTCTTCTGAATCCATGGGACACAGCAGAGGCACTGCTTCAGCTGAAAAAAGAAGGTCTGGTAAGAGAAATTGGTGTATCTAACTTTGATCCTTATAAGTTTGATGCAATGAATGGTGCAGTTGGCGGTCAGCTGGTAACAAACCAGATTGAATGGAATCCTCTTTGCTTTGAGCATTTTAACACTGGCATGATGGATTATCTGACCTATCATAAGATTCATCCAATGATCTGGTCTCCATTGGCAGGCGGACGCCTTTTCAGTGGGAATGATGAAGCATGTGTGAAAGCAAGGAAAAAGATTGAGGATATTGCTGCAAGACATAATGTGGAGCCAGCAGTTATTGTGTATGCGTGGATTATGTACCATCCAGTAGGAGCAATTCCGCTAGTTGGCAGTCAGAAGTTGGACAGACTGGATCTGGCAATCAAAGCACTGGATGTAAAACTTGAACAGTCTGAATGGTTTGAACTTTACAGTGCAAGCGGCCAGCAGGTGATCAGATAAGAATAAATATATAGGTGAAACAAATTCTGGAAAAACGATACCAACATAGATGCGGACATCTGTGAGGTATCGTTTTTTGTAGGTCTTTTTAGAAGCTCTGGAGATGAATCTGAAAAATGTTTTTATTATTTTGTTAGAAACAAGAATAGTGTGAAAGAATAATTGTAATCTATACCTTTGCCAGAAAGGAATATTATACCTTTGGTGCTTTAAAAACAAACCAGATGCTTTATCCATTTGGAATCAAAAAGAAACTCAATGAGTTTGCAGCACTTCTGTCAGTGACACATTTGGATTTTCACCTTGTGACCGTGAAAAATCAAAAATACTTTGTGTATCGATATGAAGGAAAACTCAACGGCATTGAAAATGCCGTAGTTCTTTCAAGCTATTCTGAAAAGGCATTTGGAATCCCCAAGGCACTAAGGGCTTTTCTCAGTACGGATGTGTCCTTATCAACGGACGAGATCCTGACTTATTACGTATTCCGATGGCCGATGATATAACCGTCAGTGTAAGGATAAGTTGGCACTGGACAGCTATCAAATATATTCTGCACAGGGAATCCGAAGATTTTAGCTGCGAATGTCACAGGCACATTTTATGTGTGTAGCGGGAACTGCTGAATTCTGTTCTTTAAAAAATGGATATCACCAAATCCGTGATATTATCCGACTGGAAAAGTATCGGTACATATTTCAATGTGCAAAGACAAGCAACGATTTTAATTCATTAAGGAATGTGAAAGGCTATACGATTAGTTAAGTTAATTACAGATCAAGCCATGTTATAGAAAAAGTTATAGAAGTGTCTAAGGCTGATTTCCGTGGAGACAAAAAAGTTGTGATGTAAGAGAAGAAGAGAAAATTCTATGTTCAATTACTACTGGGGATGTCGAAATGAGGTATTAATCGACATCCCTTTTTGGGGTGCTAGAACAAATGAAGAATTCTAAAATTTATGAATGGAATTGACTAAGAAGTTGAAAGTATAGACATTAAATGATATAATTTTCATATATAACAACAGGAGGTGCGTATTATGTTTGCTATGCAGGAAACTATCAGACCATCAGCGGATTTAAGAAATCATTATAATGAAATCTCAAAGCAGTGCCGTGAGGGAAAAGAAGCTGTTATCATAACTGTAAATGGAAGAGGCGATACAGTGTCTCTGTCCTATGAAGAGTACAAGAACATGAAATCAAGAATAGAATTGCTTGAAATCCTTACTGAAGCAGAAGATGATGTAAAGAATGGTCGCGTTGCGCCAATCAGTGAAACTTTTGATGATTTACGTGCTATGCTGCAGGAGGGCTGAGTTTGAAATACAATGTTGTTCGTACTGATACCGCAGATGCTGGTCTGCGAAAGATTGTATTATATATTGCACAAAATTTCGGCAATGATGTGGCACTGAAAAAGTTAGACGAAATAGAAGATCGTATACGACAGCTGGGAGAAAATCCAGATCTTGGAATTGATCCAAGATACCTGGTATTAAAGCGTCAGGGCTATAAGGTATTGATTCTTGAAAAAGACTTTGTATTTTATAAAGTTAATGAAGCCCGAAAGGAAGTTATTATATATGCTGTCGTAGACCAGAGACAGGATTATTTGAACATTATCCGAGGGCTGTGAGGCAAACGCCGAAATATAACTGACCAAGTAAGTCAATTAAGGTTCGCCTTCGGACAGAAGAATAAGCGGTGGGAGTACTAAAATGGATTTGTGCACTTGAAGCGTGGAAACTGTCTTGATTATGAGGCGAAAATATCACAAAAGTAAACATAATTTTTTGTGCAAAAGGTAGAAAAAGTAGAATTTTGTCGATTTTTAGCCGATTTTCTTCATTTTTCCTGTTTTCAGCACCTTTTGGCAGCAACGTCATTTTAAATTGACCTATAATCGCTCCCAAATTGACCTATCACATCTGAAAACCACCGAAAATGTAGTAAAAATCAGTAAGCCAAATAAGGAAAAAATCGCCTTTCAGAGCCACGAAAAAGCGTTTCAGAAAAAATTTTAAAAGTCCCGCAAAGCCAGTAAATACGCGGATTTCGGAAATTTCATAATACGAAAAAAGCACCTCATCCGAGGTGCTCCACTTAGCAGGGCTACAAGGATTCGAACCTTGAAATGACGGAGTCAGAGTCCGTTGCCTTACCATTTGGCGATAGCCCTATGCGCTTTAGCAAGTTGTTTTCTCGCTTGCGACATGTTGTATTATATATCAACACCCATATAAAAGTCAACCCCCTTTTTTCAAATTTTTTAAAAAAATTTATTCAATTCGTGCAAAGCCTTGATTTTACTGGAAAAAATTAAGATTTCAAGTGCCTTTTCCCTGTGCATTTCGGGATGAATGTGTTATAATCAAGCAAAATATACGGAATCGCATAGGTGGCTGCCGTATAAAATTTTTATAATTAAACAGCCTGTCTGGAGCCTGTTTAAAATTATTCAGGTAATTGAGTCTCAGACTGGCCTCATTAATAAGGAGAATAAACATGAGAGCAAATAACCTGACTCTGCTCACGGATCTCTATGAACTTACCATGATGCAGGGGTATTTTAAGAACTCAACTGACCAGACTGTCGTATTCGACATGTTTTACCGTGATAACCCATGCGGAGGCGGTTTTGCTATCTGTGCAGGACTGGAGCAGGTAATTGAATATATTGAGAATCTGAGATTTACAGACGCAGACATTGAATATCTTCGTGGTCTTTCCATTTTTGAGGAGGATTTTCTGGAATATCTTCGCTCCTTCCATTTTACAGGCGATATTTATGCCATCCCGGAAGGCACTGTTATTTTCCCAAGAGAGCCAATGGTGAAAGTGGTAGCACCGATTATGGAAGCTCAGCTTGTGGAAACTGCGATTTTGAACATTATGAACCATCAGAGCCTGATTGCTACTAAGGCAGCACGTGTCTGCTATGCGGCGAAAGGTGACGGAATCATGGAGTTCGGTCTTCGTCGTGCCCAGGGACCGGATGCCGGTATTTTTGGAGCCCGTGCAGCTGTGATTGGTGGTTGTGTCGGAACCTCCTGCGTGCTTACTGGTCAGATGTTTGACGTGCCAGTGCTTGGAACCCATGCACATTCCTGGATCATGAGCTTCCCGGATGAGTACACTGCATTCAAGACATACGCAAGAATGTACCCGGATGCATGTATCCTTCTGGTAGACACTTACGACGTGCTGAAATCCGGTGTTCCCAATGCAATCCGTGTATTTGAGGAAATGCGGGAGGAGGGAATCCAGCTGAAAAAATATGGTATCCGTATCGACAGCGGTGACCTTGCTTACCTTTCCAAAGAGGCATATAAAATGTTATCGGCAGCTGGTTTTGATGATGCGACCATTTCTGCATCCAGTGACCTTGACGAATATCTGATTGAGAGCCTGAAAGCCCAGGATGCCAAGATCAATTCCTGGGGCGTTGGAACACGTCTGATTACTTCCAATGATAATCCGGCATTTGGTGGTGTATACAAGCTGGCAGCAGTGAAAAATCCTGAGACAGGTGAATTTGTTCCGAAGATCAAGCTTTCTGAGAACACCGCTAAGGTAACAAACCCTGGAAATAAGACAGTATATCGTATTTACAGCAAGTCCACAGGCAAGATTAAAGCTGATTTGATCTGTCTTGCTGACGAGAAGCTGAACCCAGATGAAACTATGGTAGTATTTGACCCGGTTGACACCTGGAAAAAAACTAAGATTCTGGGTGGCACTTACGAAGTTCGTGAGCTTCTGGTTCCAGTTATTAAGGAAGGAAAACGCGTTTATACGTCTCCTTCAGTAATGGAACTTCGCGCAATCTGCCAGAAAGAACAGAGCACTCTCTGGGACGAGTCCAGACGATTCTCCAACCCACAGAAGGTTTATGTGGATCTTTCTCCGAAGCTTTTTGAGGTGAAGAGAGAGCTGATTGAGGAGATGAGCCGTAAGGATCTGGAGTTTGAGGAAGAGTAATTTAATAAGAAAATAAAGTAAGTCTAAATGGGGCGATGTATCAGCGGAAACGATACATTCGCCCCATTTTTTGTTGAAATTAACCAGAAAAGTGCAGAAAAAAACATAGTGTACAGAATGTAAAAATGGTAAACTGTAGGAAAGAAAATTTTTTACAGGAGGAGTGTATGAAAAAAAGGAAATCCATTGGTTTGTGGGTGGGAATCTGTCTTCTGCTTCTGGGAATACTGGGCAGTGTAAATGTTTTTGCTGCAGTGACAGAGGGAAAGGCAGGGGAAATACTTACTGGGGAGTATGCAGTGATTATTAATACGGATACATCTGATTCGAGGAGTACAGGCACACTGATCTTTGATGACAGTGGAAGTACTGCATCCGCTTCAAGTGGAAGTGAGCTTCCCGCAGCTCAAAGCCTGGCCAGGCTGAATACAGGGAGCACCAGCTCAGTCACTGCGCTGAATGAAAAAAGCGCCATTTCGTCCGTTGCATCGGCAGATGAGACTGACGATGGTATATCCGTTCAGGCAGCGGTTACCACTTATGCAATAGGAGAAGAGAAATATATTTACAGAAGCAATGGCAGCGGCAAGACCTATATATGCATTGGGATTGGCGAACATTGCTATATCTGGATGGACAAAAATATGAAAGCGGATTATGATGCCGCTGGAAAAACATCTCTCATAGCATCAGACATGGCGAGCATTTATGACAGACAGCCCTATCAAATCCTGAAAACACTGGCAGGAGGCGATCTTCCCTGGGAAGATGGATCCGGCAAGCTCTCTATTGTGCTGGAAACCTTAAGCGGCGCAAGTGGTCAGTTTCAGTATGATGAGGGAATTACAGCAATCCATATCAACACTCCGGCGGCAGCATCCTATGTCTCCGGTGAAATGACCAGAAGAAACGGTCTGCTGGTTCACGAGGGACAGCACGCAGTATTCTGGCTGAAAACAAAATTCAATGCCTCCGAGAAATATATGTGGATAAACGAAGGTCTTGCAGTAACGGTCATGGATTATCTGTGGGGCGGTACGGACACAAATGGCTGGATGAACGGAATTGCAGGAAGTACCGCTATTCGTAACGGCTCTTCCTTGATGTATAAGAGTTATCGCGATGATATTGCCCAGGACTATGGAATGCCATACCTGTTTGTCAGATACGTAATTGACCGTATGGCAGGAAGCTATGAGCCTATGGCTGTGTTGCCGAGATTTTATACAGTAGATGCTTCCTCCCTTACCTGTGAAGCTTATCTGGAGAAGGTAACAGGAATTCCGTTTAAAACACTTCTTTCAGATTTTTATACAGCTGTGGCAGCAGGAGAAGCTTCTGGTGTATACAGTTTTCCAGGTGATCGGATAGCTGCAAAAAAGGCATCTGCATTTCCGGTATTTTCCGGAGACAGTGGCTCAAAATATTCCATTCCGGCAGCTTCCGCGATCCTTGTGAAACTGAAGGATGGAAAATTTACAGTCCCATCTGATGGGGAAAGCGGAATTGTTTATCGTGTAATAGGAAAACGGACTTCATCTGTGAAACCGGCTGGCGGAAATGGTACAAGCAGCAGTCCTTATCAGATTGATTCTCTGGATGATCTGAATTTGATCGAGGAAAATCAGGGCGCATATTATCAGCTGACCTCAGATATTCAGATACAGGGAAGAATTAATTTTACCATCTCTTATTTTGGTGGAACGCTGGACGGAAACGGACATACGATCTATGGATTGAAAAAGCCTTTGATAGCCATGAATCAGGGGAAAATCAGGAATCTGCGCGTAGCTGCAGATTTTAATGATGATATGCAGAACGTGCAGGGCGTCATCACACAGTACAATGAAGGAAATATTGAAGACTGTATGGTGACAGGAACGATTAGCGGATATATGGGCGGAAACGGAGCTGTTGTATATCCGGAATTTGGCGGAATTGCAGGTGAAAATGCACTTGCCGGAATTATTTTTGGCTGTACATCAAAGCTGAATGTTAATTTGACAATGGCTCCTATGAAAAGCTGGGTAGGTGGAATTGCAGGTCTGAACATTGGTACTATAAGCAAGTGTGTCAGCACCGGTACGATTCGTGTTACCCAGACAAACGGAAATGAATATCCGGTCTATGTGGGCGGAATTGCGGGAGAAATCCAGAAGTTTGGGGGCATGGGCGGTGTGCTCAAAGAATGCCTCCATGCAGGAAAAATCACAGTAACTGCAGCAAACAACCGTGTAGGACAGATGTGTGGAACTGCTGCTGATAATGTACTCAGCTCTTCTTACGGTTTAAGCGGACATGTGCTGAACTGTTATGGAAAGAGTGGAGAGGGGAATTTTGTCGGCGGAACTGATGCTTCCATTGGAACAGGTGGACTTCTCACAGAGGCACAGATGAAAGATCCCAAATCTTACGTGGGCTGGGAGTTTGGAACTGACTGGAAGATTTCAGCGGATGGTTTGCCAGAGCGGGTGGAGAATCCGGAGATTACTTCATTGGAGGTAAAAAACAACTGGACTTCCTGCTACGTGGGAGAAAAACCGTGGTATTGGGGCAGGCTTTTGATAAATGGTACAACTTATTCTGAGATTACAGCCGATATGATAAGCGGCTTTGACAGTTCTGCTGAAGGAACTACTCATGTTTATGTAGAATATAAGGGGAAACAGGTTGGCTATTCAATGGAAGTTGTTGCGCCGAAAACCAGTGATATCAGCAGCATTGTAATATCAGGACAGCCGAAGAAATCTTATGTGGAAGGAGATATATTTAATCCATCCAGAGCCAGCATGTATGCAACGATTGGTGATCGTGCAGCTTATATTTACAGTGGATTTACCTATGACAAAACAGGCCCACTGAAAACCTCGGATACTAAGGTTACTTTTGATTACTTTGGAGTAAAAATACCGTGGGCGATTACGGTTGCAGCGAATGCACCAGCGGCCTTGACTATGCTTGCAGCTCCTGAGAAACTGAATTATGTAGCTGGAGATAAACTCGATCTGACCGGAGTGAAGCTTCAGATTACATATAGCAATGGAAAAGTATCGCCGGTTATTACAGGGGCTGATCTGAATACTTATGGAATACATTTGGCGCTTGGAAGTGGAAGCGGTTCATCGGCTGTGATTGATAATGGCAGAATAACAGAGTCATCAGATAATGGAAAAGATCTTATTGCTTATGTGTCTGATAAGCTGCCGGGAGAATATGGTGCCGTGATCGCTGTGCTTGGAATAATGAGCGTAACAGAACCATTGGCGATTACAGATACTGAGCTGTACGCGGTTACAGGAACTGGAAAAGAGCAGTGGATATATTCAGGCTTTGTTACAGGTGGAAGTGGTAAGTATGAAACTCAGGTTGTTTCTGAGAATTTACCGGCTGGTTTAACTGTTTTTGCGGTTCCTGGCGGAGGCTCTTATGGAAGTAAATATTTTACTTTTTCCGGGACTGTCACTGCACCAGTGGGAATTTATGAGTCACAGTATAAAATTGTGGATACAGGAACAAAGGCAGTTTTGCCAGTTACAATAAAAATTATAGTTACGGCTTCTAATGAGGCAAGATTTTATAGTTTTGTACTTAACAAGGCGTTTAATTCCCAGTTAAAAGAGGATGTTGTTGGGGAAATTGATAATGAGAACCGTAAGATTACGCTGCGGTTGCCAAAAGGAACTAATGTTACCAGGCTGGCACCGAATATTGATTATGGTTCTGGTACAGGAACAGCGGTGGCAGATGAGTTTACCAGTGGAAGATCTCATGATTTTACAAATCCGGTACAGTATGTTCTGACAGCGCCAGATGGTGTAACGAAGATAACATATACGGTTACAGTTGTTTTTTACGATGAAACGCAGGGTGGTTCCGGGGAAACTGAGCATACGCATACCTGGGATGCCGGAGTTATAACGAAAGAGGCTACTATTTCAAGTACAGGAATTAAGACATATACCTGTAC
>NZ_JBCPGE010000048.1:11132-32761 GCF_040914025.1 Ruminococcus sp. RTP21484sp1_RTP21281st1_A8_RTP21281_210402 | reverse complement strand
GGTTCCGACTACATGAATATCACTGTAATTTTTTTCTTCTGGATGATCTGCATTTGTCCAGCAAAGCTTTAAATCCGCTTCATACCGCCACATATTGCCAAACGGTGTCAGATAGGCTGGATTTCCAGAAGCATCCAGCTGCGTGGATGCTTCACCAAGGACCTCAAAATCCACGCCGTATTTATTTAAGGCAGGGGTGAGGTATTCATAGACATCATCCAATCTCACAAAATCATAGGGCACCTCTTCGCTGTAACGTTTTCTTAACAGCTTTGGCACCATCTTTCTTATTTTAATCATTTTCTGAGTCAGGTTCAGATACGCATATTTACCCATAAATTCAGTTCCTCCTTATTTTATGCTGCACCTTTTTGCAGCTCTTTCATTTCTTCCCGCACACAGCCAATGTAGATTCTTTTTTGCGAAATCTCCCAAAAAGATTCCGAAAGCCACTTATCTGCGATCATTTTTACAGCCTTCTTCGCATGGTTCAAGGTGTAAAGAAACATCACATCCGTATATTCCATCTGCGCTTTTTCAAAGGTAAAGCTTGGACTGTAAAACAGCTCCTCAGGCTTTATTCCAGCCTCCAGGAATCTCTTGGAAGTTTCCTCTACCTGTATCCGGTTTATATTTGGAACAAGGCTACTCCTCTGGTGCTGGTACTTAAGCAAAAGCTGATCCCAGTTTGTATCCATCATGTTTTTCACCAAATGGGTAACCTTCATTTCCACCTCTTTCTTCAGACTTTCTTTCGTCGGAAAAAGAAAATCGGCAGGTATCCCGACCGCCTGATAGAATACAGAATCTGCCTCATACAAAGAATAATCCGGCAGATAAAGTATGCTGCAAAGCTTTGGTTTCCGAAGCTGTAAACAATCCCTCCAAGCAGAAGCTGCATAAAATAACATGCAGTTTTCTTCCTGGCACTTTATGAATAGCTGGCTATGAAACTTTTTAATACTGTGTACCGGATCCTGTATCCACGAAAGTAATTCCCTGGATTTTTTTGCTTCCATAACCCAGTCCGGATACTGCATATGTTCCTCCTTCATACAAAAAGACAGGGGTTCCTGCCTTTGTCATTATTTAATATTTAATTTCACCTGGCATATCAAGCTCATGCCAACGTTTGCTTACACAGGCTGCCACTTTTTCCTCCAAAAGAAGTAGTCCTCTCGCATTCGTTTCCTGCTGCCTTGCAATGGAAATCACATCACAGATCCCGCAATAGATTTCGTAGGCACTACAGGGGACATCCCCTGCTGCCGCCCGAAAACGCTCTACCGTTTCTGCAATCAGCTTTTTGGAAAAACCAGCCTGCTTCATAACGCCGATCATGGCATTGGCAGGATGGTTCACCCAGATTTCACTAAGCCGCAGGACCTCCTGCAGAGCTTCCTTATAGTATTCAAAAATAGAAGCCATGTTCTGGTTGAAGTCTTCGGTACCCTTGCAGTTTTTGTGACGCACTTTCAAGTTTTCTCCCAATACAATATATTGGTTCTGAACGGACACCGTATAGAAGATATTGGCTCCTGAACTTCCCACATCGGAGGTGGTGATCCGGACCGAAGCATACAGCTCTCCGTTAAAAGTCTTCCCATAGCGTTCCAGCAGTTCCTTGTAGGCTTCGGTCAGTCGCCGGTCTCTTAGCTCCCAGGTCGCATTTACCAGATTATGGTCCGCACATCCGGATTTAAAAGACGCGTATTCAAAATCGCTGTAGATATAAGCCCCTGCAATTTCATAGACCTCTGGCATGGACAAGATAGAATAGTCTTTTTCGTCGCCAGACAGGACTGCCCGCACCTTGCCTTCACAAAAGCGGAGCAGGGATTTTCCCCTGGAGACCTTCAGACATTTGTTCAGGATATAGGCAAGTGTTTCTTTGTCTAATTCTGCAAGCGCCTTTCCGTCTATCCTGGCCCTGCCTTTTAAGCTTTTGATGGCAGATATGCCAAGAAAACAGCTGCGGTCTGGGGTTTTAATCAGCAGCCCGGAATTATTTATGGTATCCTCTTTTAAATATTCCAGATTGATATTCCCAATCGGGGTGCAGGTACTGTCCTTCGTAACCGCTTCCACTGTCAGATCCTTGCTTTGTGCCCGGAACCATTCGGCCCGTTTTTCCACATCATCCATATACTTGTAAAAAGCGGATTCCTCTTCAAACGTTACATTAAAATCATCCTTATAGTACATAGCCCCTCCTTTTGCATTCAGGACAGGAGCTTTACTTCAATGGACTTAATTCTTCCATCCGCAATCTGGAATTCATATCCATCTTTTGCCATATCAAGCAGCATTCCCAGTTCTAACAAATTTACAGCATCCCAATTTACTTCCTGCATAAAATGTTCTCCTCTTCTTTCTTTTTCTGTTATCTGGCATTCCTTTTTTCCATTTTGACCAGTACGGTCTCTTTGATTTTTCTCATTCTGCTTCCTCCTTTTCTTCATTTTGCAACAAAAAAAGACACCAAAAGAATTCCTATCTTTTCGTATCTTCCAATGTTCTAACTTATTTGCTGAGTTTAGGGCGAACCGCCCAAAAGAGATTCATCCGGAATGTCCGGATCTAAAATATAAGATCAGCCATAGATGACTGATAAAATATGATTTCATTTAAAGGTTACCACAACATGTTGTGGCTGTCAAACACATTTTTTATATATTTTGTGTTTCAAAATTTGTTTTCTTTTATGCCTCTTCCTCTACCGAAAGGGGAAGGATATTCATTGCAAGTGCCCTTCCATTTTCGTCCGTTCCAACTTCAAACTGTACAGGCTGCTTGCCGGAAAGCATTTTAAAGCCTTCCATCTTGATCTGGGAGAAATGTGCGAAGTAATCCTCGCCATCCTCCCCGGTTACAAATCCGTAACCTTTTTTTGCGCTGAACCATTTCACGGTTCCACATTTTGTTTCCGCCATATTGCATAGCTCTCCTTTATACATATTTTCCATGCGTTTACATGGAAACAGGGCGGCATGGACTCGAACCATGCCTGGTACTCCCTGCCCCGGATTACTCTTTTACTTCCTCCACTCCAAAAAAATTTCCAAAATCAAAAGCTGCATCCAACCTTCGAATTCCTGAGAATGCATGTGCATTCTGGTTAAAATAAAAGCGGTAGGCTTTTCCATACATGACAACTGTCTCTTTATTTAACAGCAGCTCTGTGGTAATCCCATCATCCCCTTGCACCAGAACCCTCTTAAAACCATCAAAAAGAAGTTCCGCATGGATCTCTGTCACAGTTCCTTCCACCACCTCATAGGATTTTGTAACTGCCAGGTAATAAATATACCCCGCATACCCAATTCCACAGACTGCCAAAAAAACTGTCCATCCCACAAATCCAGCTGATTTTTGCGCCAGACCAAGGGCACAGCCTCCATACAATAAGAGAAACGATAACAGTAAGGTATTCACAATTCTCTTTTTAAAAAAGCCCGGTATCCCGGTATAATGTTCTCTGTATTTTAGGTACTGCTCAGACAGCCATGTTTTCCATTTCTTCTTTTTCTTCAAGGAGACCTCCTTCTTGGATGCAGCTGATTACAAACTGTTTCTTCTTAAATAGGGAAACCAGGATCTGCATGAATTCCTGCAAGACCTGTTTCTGAACGATCTTTCGTTCTTCCACAGACAGGGGAACGGCACCCGCCTGTCTGGTTAACTCTGCCAGATGATAAGGAATATAGCCACCACCTGCAAGCTGCTGTAGAACCATTCGCTCTTCATAGGTAAACACGGGCCTTTTAAAAGCCCGCAATGCGATTTTCAGTCCTTTTCCAAGTGCCAGATCGTCTGCAAATGCGCCTAACCGCTCTGAAAACGAATCCGTGACAGGTACTACCACAGATTTACTAAGAAGGAGCCACAAAGCTTCCTCCTTACTCTCGCCATCACACTCCGCTACCAGACCACGTTTTTTCAGGCGCCTTAAGCAAAACAAAAAATCCTCTTCATCCGCCCACTCAGTTGCATGTGCTTCCCCAAATGTAATACATAAGACACGGTACATCTGGGAATAAATTTTATTTTCCGCACAGAGGCTCCAGGTAAGGGCCGCCCACAGCATAGCTTCCATCTCTGTGAGCACCTTTTCCTGACCGCCAATCTTTACCAGAAGCCTGCCCTCATCATCTTCCATTTTGCATCCAATGGCTGTGTACCATTTCATAATCCAGTTCCTCCTAGTGTAGCTTCATAACTTCCAGGAGTTTCGGAATCACATAACAGGCAATCATTCCTGCCACAATGCAGACTTCGATATTTGGTTTTCGAAGGTTCCATACCTCCTGGTTCTTCGTTCCAATGATTCTGGTTTTTCCGGGAACATTCCAGCGGAGCTTCCTATAAAACTCCGTAAACCTCTGATGATTAAATCCAAACGAGCGGACAAGGAAGATCGTCCGGTCCTGCTCTTCCTCGTCCAGAAGGAAAAAGCTCTCCCGGTTTTCGTTTTCGTCCAACACAATGTAAAATTCCGGGATTCCTCTGCGACTGCCTTCTACGATTCTATCAATCTCCTCATAAAAGATCCGGCAGCACTCATAATGCCCGTTTTTTTCCGGCTGGCAGACTGCCAGACTGAATTCATCCAGCTCCATGTAACAGACTTCCGCTTCCATGATTCTTTTACTGATTTTGTTTGACTGCCTTAGAAGAAGAAAAATCCCAAGGAAAAGTGCCGCACACAGATATATGAGATCCCAGCATCGGATCTGGAAAAACAGAAAATAAGCCGCGATTCCCTCTATAAGGGAGCCTGCTCCGATCAGTACAAAATACCGTTCCCTTAGATCCATCAGGTGGTAGACATCTTCCTCATCCGCCTGCATACGCAGGATATTTTTTCCATTTCTCATGCTGCCATTATTTTCTTCTCGCAGGAAGAACTTCGGTTCGTTTTTGCATATTGTTCCATAAGTGTATTACACTCCCGAATAGTTTCCTCACACCGGTACTCGGAGAACATTCCAATGTGCATGTCCTTTTCCCGCAGGCACAGGCGGTTCTGCAGCCAGATATAAGCACCATGTTTGGTCATGATGCCAGCCTGTACCACCTTATTTAACGCCCGGTGTGCTTCAATCCGTTTATGGCGAAGATCCCCATTTGCCAGAGTTCCCATAGGCCGCATACTCTTTTTATGGACTCCAATATAAGAATCACAGGATGGGTAACCACTGCAAACATACAAATAGTTATCAGGATTTAAATTACGCTCACCATAAACATACTCTGCTGGACGCAGCACCGCCAGCCCGCCACAGTAGGGACAATACAGTTTTTCATTCTGCTGTTTTTTCTTCATTTTTGCCATTTCATTCGTCTCCTTTCCTGTTTGTCCCGATTTTAAAAAAATCGCATTTTCTGTGTCAATAGGATTTTCGTTAGTTTTAATTTTTATTTATATCTTTTAATCAGCCTTGTGATAATCCCTTCTGCGACTTCGTAATTATCGTTAATTCTGGTCACTACAATTCCGATTTTATCTCCCTTTCCCGGAAGGGTTGGCATGTTGCACGAATATGCCACGGCATTCACCCCGATATCAAGCCTCATAAAATACGTGCCTTTATAAACTTCTGTGATCACACCTGTGTACTTGCCCTGACGGTGGCATTTCCGAAGATTATCTTTATTGAGATTGGCCGTCGGGGTTTTGGCATCCACTTCCACGCTAATCTGTTCTGGTTCCTGACCATCTACTTTATTAACCATAACCTGGACAAGGTCACCAACCTGGAATTTTTCACTGGCATCCAGCATCCACTCCCAGGCCATATCACGCGCCCGGACGGATACTTCCACACCAAACACCTCCAGGCGTACTACTTTTGGTGCTACTGCGATCACCCTGGCTTCTGCGATTCTTCCGGGATACAGGAGCGGCTTCTCCCCTTCTTCTCCAATGTAGAAAGTCTGACGCTTTTTCAGCATGGCATCCTTTCGTGAGGCTACCACACTCCGGCTTTTGGTATCCAGATCCTTGATAATGAAATCAATGTCACAGCCAAGCATGTTGTTGGCAATACGAACCTGGCGGTTTAAGGTGTCTGCGTTCTCCCGGCCGTCTCCGCTTAAGTTAATCATCATTTCATTCATCGGGATGATAATACGAAAACCGTTGTAATAAGTTACTGCAACCATCCAGCCGCTTTCCAGCTTCTCAATACCACCAAGCTGGCCTGTGAGTACCTTTCTGGTACGGTGTGCATTAAGTAGCTGGTGCCATCTGGTATCCTCCTGCTCCTGTGCGCTCTCCACCTGTGCGTCAACGTCGATTGTTAAGACACCTTCATAGGCTGCGCGTGGAATTTCTTTTTCCGTTACTTCTTCAATTGCTTTTTTTGTGTTCGCCATGTGTTGCCCTCCTATTATTTATACGACAAGAAGGCACAAAAAAAGCAGCCTGCATAAACAAACTGCTTTTTCGTGCCTTCTTTTTACGAGTACCATTCTATTATAAAGAGAATCTGAAGTCAATATTATGGATGTTGCAATCGTGTCGCATTTTAGTTGCAAATAAATACACTTGCTAATATTGGCTGCAAAAATCTTCAAAAGTTCAAGCCTAATAAATTTTTTATTCCAGTAAATTCTTATAACCAATCTCCCAGGTAATTATTTATCTCCTAAATTTCACTATTTTTTAGAAGATATTTCAATCATTAGGAGATAAAATCACCATCACCCGAAAGGCAATACCTAAAGGATTCCATTTCGCGTATATTTATCAGTAAATATATTGATTAATTAGTTGATATTTTGCAGGTATCTGCTATAATACAAGTAAAGAAAGGAGTTGACGATTATGGCATCTGTTATGAGTGCAATTAAAAATACGGTTCCGATCAGCCAATTTAACCGTGGCCTTGCTGGAAAAATTTTTGAAGATGTGAAGCAGAGTGGTGCTAAAGTCGTAATGAAAAACAACGTTGCAGAATGTGTTCTCATTTCCCCTGAAGAATACGTCCGTCTAATGGATGAGGTAAATGATGCTCGTCTTCTTGCCGTTGCTTCTGAACGTATGGCACACTTTAATCCTGCCACTTTAATTTCTGAGGAAGAAATGAACCGCCGTCTTGGTATTACAGAAGACAATCTTACCGGTTTTGACGAGGTAGACATTGAATGAATTGGAAACTAGAATACCTTCCTGAAGCAGAAAAAGACTTAAAAGACCTAAATGGAAGTCAGCGTATTCTTGTTCTGAAGGCCATCAAAAAAGTTCAGCAAAATCCACTGCCTGTTGAAGAACAAGGTTATGGAAAACCGCTTGGTAATCACAGCAGTACTAATCTTGCCGGACTTCTGAAAATCAAACTCCGCTCTGCTGGTTTGCGTGTTGTATATCAGCTTCGCCGTACCGAATCGTCTATGATGATTATTGTAATCGGCGTCCGAGCAGACGAAGAAGTATATGAAATTGCTCAGAAAAGAGCGAATAAACACAATCTTTTTGATTAACCTGCACCTTTTTAAGTGATTACATTCATCTGTATAAAGCTTTTGTTAATACACAAGCAATTACCGTGAACCACCGATACCCCTTATAGTTCTTTCATACTATTTCAATTGAATCACAATGTACCCATAAAAAATGCAGGGATGCTCACCTCCAGCGATACATCTCTGCATTTTTAGATATGTTGCAATCATGTCACATTTTAGTTGCAAATAAGTACAACTGCTGGTTCAACGGATGAGCCAATTATACTCTTTTCTACAGTCTAAAATGTAATCCACATAAACTGTATCATCCTCAATTTGATATAAAATCAAATACCAGTTTTTCACAAACATTTTGTGATATTTATTACATGGAATATAAGGTTCATTCAAAAAAGGAAAACGATTTGGACTATACGCTAATGAACGCATTGCTTCCATTAATTCTTTTTTCTTATTTCTTGCGGCATCCTTATCTACCTGTGCCAGAAAGCGAATATGTACTCCAAGCATTTGCTTCGCCCGGTCCGATACGATAACTTTGTATTTTCTTCTTTCTGACATTTTCATCCCTCTTCTATTATATTATCAAGATAACTGTCCAATTCATCAAGACTGCATCCTGTTCTTCCTGCCAGACGATCCTCTTCAACAGCAAGCAGTTCTTCTCTTAATTTCAACATTTTCTCCCGTCGGTTAAAGGATTCAATATCCATCACCACAAGATCACCTTCTCCATTTTTTGTCAGAAAAACAGGCTCTGAAGATTTACGGCAAAGATCTGCAATCTCATTATAATTTTGTCTAATAGCAGCTGATGGACGAATGTTCATAAGATCACCTCTCGCTTTCATAGTAATATTATATACATATTATAATTTTATTATGCTATATTTGTCAATACCAATTACAGACCTATTCCATTTCTGCACCAGCTTCTCTATTTTCATTCTGAAATCATCTTTCAATCGTAAAATGAAATACCAGCTGTTCCTGATCCTCAGCTGAGGTTCTTAAGGATCTTCGAATTCCGGTTGTATCTGCAAAAGTTCCACCGTAAGCATCTACCTTGATCCATTTACCGTTTACCTTTACTTCATTCCACTGGTGTGTCCAGCTGCCGGCATTCACATGCCGTACCGGAACATTCGCAGCCTCACAAAGCAGTGTGTACGCTTTTGCATATCCTGAGCAGGCTGCTTTTTTCATTACCAAAGCTGCATAAGCTTCATTTCCATAATTCTTCTGGTAGGCTTCTGAAGACTGGTTTAACTGCCAGGAACAATGCTCGGTCAGATACCGGAACAATACAAAAGCCCGCTCCTTTGCATTCAGATCCGCAGCCACATATTTTTTTACGATTTTCTTTGCTTCTTTCTTGGCCAGATTAAGGCGTTTGGATTTATTCGGCTCTTTTACGGTCACTTTACATTTCAGGGTACGTTTTCCCACTTTTGCACAGATGTATGCTGATCCACCCTTTTTTCCAGTTACTTTTCCAGAAGCCGAAACAGATGCAACGGATTTTTTAGAAGAACTCCATTTTACTTTCTTTTTGCTTCCCGATACTTTCAGCGACGTGGAAGCTCCCCGATAGATGGTAACCGCCGATTTGTTCAGTTTCACTTTTGCAGCCTGGACATCCACTGGCCTTATAAAGCTTCCAAGGAACAAAACTACCAATGCCAGCCAAACAACTACGAATTTCTTCTTTCCTGTGTTACATTTTTTTGCTTTTCTCATCGCAAACCCTCCATTTTCGAAACCATTTCCTGTTGCAGTTCCAATGTAGCAATTTGATTTTTTCTGTGTCAATAGGATTTTTGAAAAAAATATTTTCAAATAAAAAAGTGATTCACTATTTTGCAAATCACTTTTACAATTCTTATTTATAATCAAATATCCTTTTTTCGCAATTTCACCTATCACATTTATTGCGGTCTTGGTTACAAGCACTAATCAATTTCTTCAAATAATTCGTCAAAGGTAATCTTTATCTTTGGAAAATGAAGCAGTTGTAACTCATCCTTATTTTCTTCTGTGACTGTTTTTAAAAGATAGTATTTGGGAATCTCCCCCTCATAATCCAGTTCATAGATTTCAACTGTTTTTTTACGCCAGTCAACGATCCAATACTCTTCAATCTCCTGCTCACAATACAGCTGCATTTTCTCTGTCCGGTCATAATTTTCTGTTGATGGTGACAAAACCTCCATAACAAAACGTGGCGCATCTGTAAAAGTGTTTCCACGCCTTGATTTCGTACGGCAGTTTATGGAAGCATCCGGAATCACAATCTTGTTATTGCCCTGGTTATCTTTGAAACGGTATTGCACATTATCCGAATATACATAGCAAGTACTATTTTTTAACTGGTGCCTGACCGCTGCAACAAAATTTACAATTACAGCAGAGTGCTCTGGTGTAGATCCTTCCAGATCTGTTATTTTAAGATCCCAATCCATATTTCACCCTCCTGCATTTTACAATATAAAGAACTTCTTGTTTTCTCTAAATTCCACTCTTCTCTATTAAAAGAAAAGAATTATTTTTGTCTCCTCCATTATAGCATCCTCCCTGTAGATTGGAAAAGTAATTTTTTTTAAGATTGGTGCATAAACAGGGGTGTTGGCCCTCCGTGACTCGCTTTTTGCACCTGTCAGGTACAATACCGAAACGCCTTATCTGTTAAAATCCTTGCAAAGATTAGTCCAAGCGGAAGCGCTGCAATGATCAGAAGTGCAGCTGCAAACCAGGAGGCAGACACAGATAAGGACATGATTCCAAGATTATAAAATCCACGGTATAAATAAAGCCCCGGTACCATGATCACAATAGAAGGAACGGTAACGGAAATCCTTGGGTAGCCCACCTTATTTTTCAGAAGGGAGGCCAGAAGCCCGGCTGTCAGAGCTCCGATAAATGCGGTCACTGCCGGAGGTAAGGCGGCAAGATCCACAAGCTCCAGCCGCAGGGTATTTGCAACCGCCCCAAGCACTGCTGCAGAACAGGCAAGCCTTACCGGACTGTTAAACATGATGGAGAAACCGAACACGCCGAAAAAGCTTGCAATAAGCCGTGTGAGGATCCACATTGCAACAGGCATATGGATCTTTATGAAATCCACCGGCTGTAAGTGAAGAAGCATAGCCATGATCCAGGCAGACATAGTGGCTACCAGAACAATAATCAGTGCATAAGTAAGCCGTTCCATACCAGAACGCATATCCAGTTTTGCCAGGTCGATTCCGCTGGTAATAAAGGGAAAACCAGGGATGATAAAAAGCATGGCACAGATATATCCTGCTTCATGCTGAATGGAAATCCCAAACAGGATTTCCCCTAATTTTAATAATCCTGCATATACAAAGCATGCCAGGGAGACAGAGGAAACAATGCCAAGGAACAGGGTAAAATGATGCTTGGTCAGCTTGCAGCGAAGGAAATTTCCAAGTCCTGCTCCAATAAAAGCACAAAACATCTCTACTGGTCCTCCGCCTAAAAGAAAGGTAAATCCACAGCATGCAATGGCGGCAGCCAGTCCCAGGGCAGCCGGGGAATAAAGGCCATGGATCCTTTCAATTTCATCCAGATAGCTGTGAAGCTCTTCCCCGGACATGTTTTTTCCCTCTGTTTCAAAATTGCGGATAAAATGCTCCAGCCGGTTCAGCTTTGACGTATTCACCCCTGTATTGGTAAGGCATAAAGACTGGGTAAAGCCATTTTCCCCATCAAAACAGGTGTACTCAATGGACATCAGTCCGATATCTGCGGTACAGGTAATTCCCATTGCTTCGGCCAGGGCATTCATGGAGCTTCGGACCCTCCAGGCTCCAGTCCCACAGGATAAAAACATGATCCCCACACGTCCGATAATGGAAGCCTTTTCGGTGATGCTTGCATTTATAACGGGAGTATTTTGGCCATTTTCATCGGTGTATTCATGCCACTCCACGTCCATGTGATTTTTTCTGATCATTTCTGGCTGCATAAGCCCACTTCCTTCCGAAAAGTCCCTTTATAATTTCAGGCTGTCATTTCCAGCTAGTTCCATCATCCGCTCCCTGCAGGCAAGGACGATCCCGTCAATTTCCTCCATATGCTGGAGCATTTTCTTTTCAAACTCATGGATGGGAAGCAGAACGCCAAGTTCATCAAAGGGTTTCTCAGGATTTTCCTTTTTTACACCGGTCTCCTGTCCGTAAAAGACCACTGCACGGGGTGCTGCCTGCTGGATCTCCTGGAAAGTCTTCCATACAACCGCATAAGCCTGCGCTTCTGTAAGCCCCAGCTTACAGGTATCCGGAAGTGCATAGAGGATTAAAATCCCACGCTGGCACTCTTCTTTTTCCTCTTTAATTTCCAATCCATCCGTGTAAGAGCGTACAATGTCATATCCATCTGCCAGATAAAGTCTGGATCTTGGTACGCATTCATGCCGGTCAAAGGTTTCCTTAAATTTTCCATAGTCATGGGCGGAAACCATCTTTCCAACATCTTTAAGAAGCTTCCCTTCCACATTGGTAAGAAGGACCGGATTCTCTCCTGCCTTTCCATGGAATTTTCTTGGGATCAGATAGGCTTCGCGGAGCAGATCAAACATACTTTTTCCGCACAATTCCAGAAGAAGGGCACTTACATCCCCGTTCTGGTAAGCGTGAAAGAGTACCTGCAAAAAGTGGTCCGGATCCTCATCCACCAGCATATGTTCATCATCCAGATACTGGTAAAACACTTCACGAAGTCTTCTTGATGCCTCCGGGGAAGCCAGGATTTTGGAAAAAATATCTTCTACAGCCTGTTCTCTTGGTAAAACTGTTTTCATACTAAAACGCCTCTTTTTCTGTTTGGATCATGATGAGAGCTGTACTTGTCTCTTTTCGGGAGGGATTATAGCATTGTTATAGTCATACCGCAATAGGATGAAAGGTTTCTCTTTCATATCATATTTTTATGTCTGCCATATCATTGACCGTTGTATGTGTTTTCCATTACAAGTTTCCATGAAATAAAATTTGTGAAAAATACCGTATCTTATCATCGGTCCCCCAGCAGATCATTCCCACCGCATCTGCCATTTCCTGGGCATCAACACAGTAGGCGGACATGCAGGAATGGTGCCTGTAAGGACCAGCGGACATGATCAGCAGGTCGGTATTTCCAGATTCCATTATTTTAGAGGCCAGCTGTTCGGTGAGTTTATTGTGCGCAAGCTTCGCCATTTTGTAGTCCATATCCTTGTTTTGTATCGTCTGGAGAATAAGCGCTTTTTCATAGGCGAATACCCTTTGTTTCATAGATTCTACTGTTCCGCATTCAGGTGGACAGGCGGGATTCACGTTGTAACATCCACACTGATTTTCTTCACAAAACTTTCGGTATTCCGGTTTGAACACAAGTTTTTGTGTATCCATGATTGCCGCATTTGAAAACCCAAGTTTTTTTGCTTCTTTGATGTAATCCATAGAATACCTCCTCCAAGTTTTTTACAACTCACTAAAATTTTCTCCATACGCTGGTTTTAAACCCGCCCAGCTACAATTGTGTTTTTTAATTCCCTTGCCGCAGCGCCCATAGGATGCTGGCTGTCATACACCAGACAGATCTGACGCTCCGGGATTTCGTCTTTTAGTGGGATCTGTACGATTTCTTTTTTCAGAAGGGAGGGCGCTGCCATTGGCTGGGGCAAAAAGGCAAGGCCAAGCTCGCATTTTACAAGCGGCAGGATCTGGTCCGCAGTGGCAGCTTCCGTATCCGGGGAAAGATCCAGGCCATGGGATAAAAATACACTGTTGTAAAATTTATAGGTCATAGTTTCCCGTCCAAGAGAAATCAGCGGATAGTTCTTTACCTCCCGAAGGGAAAGCTCCTGGCTTCCAAGCGCTGTAAAAGTGGTACCACCAACCAGAATCTCCTGGAAGGGCATGAGCATGATCTGTTTCAATGGGGAATCCACCTCTGCCGGAGTGGAAACTACTGCAAAATCGATCTTTCCGCTTTTTACGGATTCAATGGCTTCCGGGGTGGAATGGTTATAAAGCTTCAGCCGGATTCCCGGATAAGTCATATGGAAATTTTTTAATTTATCAAGCAGGAAAATATTCAAGGCAGTTTCGCTGGCGCCAATTGCTATACTTCCGTGGGAAAGCCCGGAGCTGTCCGCCAGCTCCTCTTCTGCAGCCTGAAACTGCTCCATTGCACCAAGCACATGGGTATAAAGCCGCTCTCCTTCCGGGGTAAGCTGTACACCGCGGTTAGTACGGATAAATAAAGTGGTATTCAGCTGCTGTTCCAGACAGTTCATGGCCCGGGTGATGTTAGGCTGGCTGTTGTTTAACGCCTGGGCGGCCTTGGTAAAGTTGTGGTATTTTGCCACATAATAAAAGATCTTGTAATACTCGAAATTTACGTCCATAATATTTTTCCTTTTCTTTTGGCATATCATATATTTATTCCAATTATATCAATTATAGTTTTTACTTATTCCTACGTCAAGCGTATTATGTACCCGAATAAAAAAGGGAAACAGGAACGTGTTTTCAAAGGAGGAACAAATGCTTACAGCAGTAACCGGTATAAACTGGGGCGATGAAGGAAAAGGCCGTGTGATCGATCTTTTAGCGGAGCAGGCAGATGTGGTAGTCCGCTACCAGGGCGGCAACAACGCAGGTCACACAGTGGTCACCGACCAGGGTAAATTTGTCTTAAATCTTCTCCCATCTGGTATCTTACATCCAGGTGTGGTATGTGTCCTCGGGGACGGAATGGTAGTCGATCTGGAACATCTTTCCCGGGAAATCCATGAAATAGAGAAAAAAGGAATCCGGGTTACACCGGATCATCTGAAGCTTTCAAAGCGTGCCACGATCTCCATGCCATGGCACAAGGTACAGGATGAGTTAGAAGAAAACCGGCTGGCAAAAACCGGCAGCGCCTTTGGCTCTACCCGCCGTGGAATCGCCTACGCCTACAGTGACAAGTACCGTAAGAAAACCCTTCGTCTTGGGAATCTGCTTCATTTAAAAGAGGATTCCGTAAAAGCCAGATTAAAAACCATGCTGGAGGCAAAAAACCTGGAGCTTGCAGGCTGCTATCATCAGGAGCCAATGTCTTACCCTGCTCTTCTCACCTGGTGTGAGGAACAGGCAGAACTCTTTGGCTCCTATATTGCAGACACGGGTGAGTTTCTGGAACAGGCACTGTCAGAGGGCAAAAAGGTAGTGCTGGAAGCCCAGCTTGGCGCCATGAGGGATATTGATTATGGTATTTTCCCCTATACCTCAAGTTCCTCTACCATTTCTGCCTATGGCCCGATCGGTGCCGGAATTCCGGGAAAATCCCTGGATCATGTGGTGGGCGTTTTAAAAGCATATTCTACCTGTGTTGGTGCCGGTCCTTTTGTAGCAGAAAAGGCAATGTCCGATGCCTGGGAAGAAGAGCTTCGAAAAGCGGGCGGTGAATATGGTGCTGCCACAGGCCGTCCCCGCAGGGTGGGACCGTTTGATGCCGTAGCCAGCCGTTATGGATTAAAATGCCAGAATGCAGATCAGATCGCACTTACCAAAATGGATGTCTTAAGTTCCATGAAAGAGATTCCCGTGATCACAGGCTACAAACGTGACGGTGTTGTGACCATGGATTTTGACCCTATGGATGAACTGGACAGCTTTGTCCCTGTAGTAGAAATGCTCCCGGGCTGGGAATGCGATATTTCCGGCTGCCGGACGTATGAAGAGCTTCCGGAGAATGCCAAAGCCTACATCCGTATCCTGGAGCAGCTTTTGAACCATGAGATCCAGTTTATTTCCGTCGGAGCCAGACGGGATCAGTTTTTAACAAAAGGAGCCTGGTTATGAGACATTTGATCGATCCACTTGATTTTACCCTTGAAGAAACTACAAAAGTTCTGGATCTGGCAGACCGCATTGCAGAAAATCCGGAAGTGTACAGCCATGTGGCGGATGGGAAAAAGATTGCTACTCTTTTTTACGAGCCAAGTACCAGAACACGTCTTTCCTTTGAATCTGCCATGCTAAGCCTTGGAGGAAAGGCCCTTGGCTTTGCTGGTGCTGAGCAGTCCAGTGCCACAAAAGGAGAAACGGTAGCTGATACCGCCCGGGTGGTAAGCTGCTATGCAGATATCATTGCAATGCGGCATCCCAAGGAAGGCGCTCCCCTTCGTGCCTCCATGTATGCCACAGTGCCAGTAATTAATGCCGGGGATGGCGGTCATAACCATCCAACCCAGACACTGATTGACCTTATGACTATCCGTCAGAGGAAAGGTCATCTGGATCATCTGACAGTTGGCTTTTGCGGGGATCTGAAATTTGGACGCACCGTACATTCCCTGGTAAACAGCCTGGTACGTCATCCTGGAAACGAGTTTTACTTCATCTCCCCGGAGGAACTTAAGATCCCGGATTACGTGATGGAAGAGACCTTAAAGCCAAACCATTCTTTTTACAAAGAAGTCACCAGCCTGGAGGAAACCCTTCCCAAGCTGGACGTGCTCTATATGACAAGAGTTCAGAAAGAACGTTTCTTTAACGAGGAAGATTATGTCCGGTTAAAGGATACCTATATTTTAAACCGGGAAAAATTAAATCTGGCACAGCCGGATATGCCGGTTCTCCATCCTCTCCCAAGGGTGGACGAAATTGCCACAGACGTGGACCAGGATCCAAGAGCCGCTTATTTTGACCAGGTGCAGAACGGAAAATATATCCGTATGGCATTGATCATGGCTCTGCTTGAAATCCCGGATCCGCTGACAGGAAGGACGGTGCTGTAATGTTAAAGATTGAATCTATCCAAAACGGAATTGTGATCGATCATATCCCGGCTGGAAAAGGAATGGATATTTACAAGCTTCTGGAACTGGACTCCCAGAAACAGTCCGTTGCCCTTTTGCAGTCTGTAAGAAGTGAAAAATACGGCTGTAAAGACCTGATTAAAATAGAGGGGCTTACAGAGCCTGAGCGTCTGGAAGTCCTTGGTTACTTAAATGAGGGTGTCACGCTGATCGTGATCCGTGATGGAAAAGTGGTAAAAAAATACCACCCTGTTCCGCCAAAAACGTTAAAGAATGTAATCAAATGCAAAAATCCCCGCTGCATTACCAGTACGGAAGCAAACTGTGAGCACATCTTCAAACTGTCCTCCAGTGGAAAATATAGATGTATTTACTGCAACCAGGAAGCTTCCCTCTTAAGATAAAGAATAATACATCCTCCCTTGTATATCGCTTAAGAGGAAAATACCCTTTAGGTTTATTTCTATTCCTAAAGGGTATTTAAAAAAATTATTTTCTTCCCGTATCAATTAAATCATAACTCATATCCAAAAAATCCAGTGTTTTACCATCTCCAACAGAGCCATCCAATACTACAGATATCCAATGCTCCTTATTCATGTGGTACCCTGGCCTAATCCCATAGGTTCGTGCAATAAACCCATTTAACTCCGGATTGCATTTCACATTCATAATGTCTACGCTTCCCTCTTCCGGAATTCCTAATTTATTCTTATCTACATTCATAAAAACTGCATACCATTTTCCGTTTTTATGCCGAAGCACCGCTGACTTAGGATCTTTCTTCCAGAGATGCTCCGGTGTTGTTCCATATTGCTCTTTTACATACTGATAAATTGCCTCTTTTGTCAAAAATCTTCCCCCAGTTTACTCTTAGAAATCAAAAAACGAAATACACCATCATTATAGAGAGCCTAATAAACCGTGTCAAGATTTTTGGCGCAAAGGATATTCCCATATTTCCTAAAGTATTTTGTTTTAATTTTCTGATTTTTGATTATAATTTTCACATTTTCAACAATTTTCATTCAAAATCCATTGACTTGTTTTCATTTTTCAATTATAATAAAGATGCTAAATTTTTTAAAGGTTTTTTCATACTTGTTTCATTATTTTCTCCTACTTAAAAACAGTGTTTTTTTAGCAGCGCCCCTAATCGCAGCTGCAACTTGTTATTTTAAGTATGGCCTTTGGTCCCCAAATAGGAACCTCAAAAAAGGAGACTTTTACTTCCTTCTGAAGTCTCCTTTTTTGCTACCCTTTTTGCCAAAAAAATTCAGAGCTATCTGCAAAATCCGAACAATCTCTTCTGCAAATAACCCTGAATTTTTCGGTCGATAGACCTAAATATTAAAAGATAAAAACAAATTATGTTTCTTCATGTTAGCACGATTTATTGTAAAAATCAATAGCTTTATAAAACAATTCGACTTTTTCTTCCCTACGCTTGGTTCTCGTACCGAAGCCTTGAAAAATACCAGACTTTTCCCTGGATATACCTGCAAATATGGTTATCCAATAAATAGCTTTTTTCGCCCAGTTCCGGGTTATCTCTTTTCCAGCCACTCTTTTCCAGGAACTCTTCCATGGAATCATATATTTCAATACAGCCTGCCGCTGCTATGAGCCTGTTATAATCATTCTCTTTTATATGAATATCAAATTCCCTCATGAGAAGGATTTTAAAACCATACCGTACCATGGAATTCTCTTTGATCTGTGACAGATCAATTGTCATCCGCATTCACCTCCCTCCCAGCGAACAAATCTTCTACTCTCGTTACACCCGGCTTGGATTCTGTTTTTTTGCCTGGTTTCTTTTGGGGCTTTGCATCTACAGCGAGCGGTTCTTCACACGCTTCATCCGTACTGGATTTAGGCGGAAGTGAAATAGATGCCTCATTATCCTGCCCCAGATGTGAAAAAGGCTGTTCCTGTGATTTTTCCTTTTCCCATTCTTTGTGCCAGTCTGGTATGTGTTCCAATACTTTTTCCAGCCGGAGCTTCTTTGCATCTTCATGCTCGGTATAGTCCATTTTCTGGAATTTCAACACATTATGTCCTCGGATAATTAAAATCCCCTGGTTTAAGGGATAACGAAGCACCTCATCAGGAAGAAGCAGCTGCCTTTTTCCAAGGGATTTTGACTCTGAATATTCCGGTACATAATCCGTTGCTCGGATGGTATAAAAGTTTTTCCGGACAGAAGCCACCGATACCGTAATCTCTCCTGTCCGGTCACTGTAGTAGGTCGCAGTTGTCATATCATTACACCCAAGGAAGATTGAGAAATCGCATCCTCCAAGGATTTCCTCCCACTGATTGTCTGGGTAACGGTTCTGAAGCTGTGGGATATTCTGAAACAAAATACTCATCCCGATCCTTCTGGATCTGGCTGTAGCAAGCTTCTTTTTGAAGTCCGGGACCACACCGATATTCGGAAATTCATCAAGGATAAAGCTTACAGGAACCGGCAGCACGCGTTCTTCTGTTCGATCCGCCAGACGAACCAGTTTGATAATTAGAAATGAAGTGAAAAGAGTTGCCAGCATATCAAATGTTGAATCCTGATCGGATGTGATACAAAAATATGCACACTTTTCTTTTCCTGGAAGGGAAAGATCAATATCCGTATGACTGGTAATCTGTTGTACCAGTTTATTTTGCAAAATCTGTAACCTGGTTCCAAGTCCAAGCACCGCATTTCCTTTTACCTTTTCTGCTTTTGCAAAGAGCTGATAAGGCCCTTTAGCCGGATGGTTCGTTGGCAATCTTTCAAAAATCGAATCCAGCATATCGACACTTTTATTGAGCAAGAGTTTATATGCTTCAGCAAAGGTTCGCTGTTCTGGTGGATATTCCTCATACACATACAGGCAAAGAGCTTTTAATAAATCCATCTCCACATTATCGTAAAAATGATCAAATTTGTCTGTGGTGTTACGAATGACAACATCACAGAATACATCGATCAGCTCTCCCTCATCAATTTCCGCCAGACAGTTCCAGGCATCTGAATGTGTCAGCTGAATCAGATTTAACTGTTTTACCACATATCCTGACTCCTTCAGATAAGCACATAAATCCTCATAAAGTTCAGACTTTGGATCTGTGATATACATGCTCTCCCCACGGCGTACGCATTGTAATGCCATCACCCTTGCAAATGCTCTGGATTTCATAGAACCTTGGGAGCCGCAAACAGCTATATTCCGGTTCAGCCTGGAATTTACCGGAAGGCTTAGAACCTTACCGGTTCCAAGCTCCCGACCAAATATGATTCCGTTTACGCCGTCCATTGATTTATCTGCTCTTAAGATCTCCGCCTGTTCCTCTTCTTTCATAAAACCAGCGGTTCCATAGGTTCCCTGGTCGGATAATTCAAAGCCACGCTCATCCTGCAATGGATTTTCACTTCCCCGATAAATCACAAGTGCCGTAAGAAAGAAAAGCACCAGAACAGAGAACAGGATCCACATCCTGCCCCCGGTGCTGGTCCATCCTGCAGCCATACAGTGAATAGGGTTTAAGTCAACATTTGCATCTCCAAAAAGAATATATAAAAATCCTCCCAGATATCCTGCCAGCAATACTGCCCCAATCACAACCAGAACCAGTTTCCATTTATCAAATTTTTTAAACATCCTTTTTCCTCTCATTCCCTCTCATTTCTTCTGCCATATTGTATTGATATAGGTTGTCGTAATAGCTGCTCATGGTATTTACCGCATTATACAGGGCTGTTAGAAGAACCGCCCGGATATTCCTGGCTTTTGTAGTATTAGAATCCATACTGAACAACACAAAATCCACATGCTCTTTCGTTAGCTTTGCGAACTGGGCCTTTACCACATTTACTGACTTTTCCTCCCTGTTCACCCGGATTATCTCTGCTGAAGAAGTCATCACATCCACGATCAATCCCAATATTTCCCCTACTCTGTCATCATGTGGATGATCCAATATCAGGTTTTCATACTCAATCTGCCGTTTTATCTGATCTTCCACTTCCCGATATGAAGAGAGGGAGAAATCTTTGTTAAAGTCTTTGTATGTATTCTTTGTATATGTCTCCCCCAAATCGGGGACAGCTGTCACTTTTTTCGGGGATACCCTCTCACTTATATTAGTGACCCCTGTCACTTTTTTCGGTGGGGGCTGTCCCCCAAATGAGTGATAGGGGGTATCTGGTATCCCTATGAATGCATTTTCCAACGTTTCCGGATAGGTTAATTGAATTAATACATCTACATCCAGATTTAGGAACATGACATTGGAGTAAAGTTGCCCTTTGATGTTGACTGTCCGAAATACCCTTGTTACCACTCCTAGCTTTTCCAGTTCAACGATAGCGTTCACCGCATCTCGTTTCGTGATACCAAACTGATCCGCCAACTGCTGATAGTTTCTCTGTAGAATGTCAGCCTGGAATTTCTTTTTGAATCCACACAACTGCCCGGTTGCCTCATCCCGGATTTCCATCGGCCTATACCAGTACACAATATCTGCCAGAATAATGATTGCATTCAGGTTTGGTTTTCCGGTTTCTTTTTTAATTGTGTGATACCAGGTGGACGGAATGACATTTCCCGTAAACTGCAGGCGGCACATCCTGTTTACTGTTTCACTTCCAGTGTCAAATAGATTACTCATAGACACCTCCTGACTTAGACTGTGGGCTTATTCGTCCCTGCCCTTAGTCAGATATTCCATGATTTTATCTGTATTCAGCTCACGAACCCTCACCCCCTCTCCAAAATATGCTCTGAGCACATTCGCCTGGTAATCTAAGCAGATGATTGTTCCTTTCTGCTTCCAGCCAATTTCCTGCTTTATGCGACACAAATGACGCATATCCAATTCATGACAGAAATAGATTAGCTGCATGTCCTTATCAAAGCCCTCGCTTAAGGCGTATTGTTTACGCCTTGGATACTTTACTAATGTTGCTAACAGATTTTTTATCTTCTCCCGTTTCCAGGAAGTTAATAGAAGCTCCATCTGAACCTTTGCGTTATCTGTCCGCGGGATGTAATAATAGTGTTCGTACACATCATCTACCTGATATAGATTTTTGCGAACACCGCCATCACTATTTAAAAGTTCAAGAAGGAAATCCATAGTATTTCCCAAGATAAGCGAATCAGCCTGTCGTAATCCTCCACCAATTAACAGCATACGTTCGGTCCAGGTACGCATTGCCATTTCCATCTTTTGCGCCCATTTCATTCTTTTTGCCATGGTGTTGTAAACGACATAAGCTGTATCCCCGGTAAGTAGCACGCCGCAGGCTCTGGAACCCTTGATTGCTTCTGCGCTCTCTTTGTATTCCAGACTGCCATAATAC
>NZ_JBCPGE010000048.1:0-10980 GCF_040914025.1 Ruminococcus sp. RTP21484sp1_RTP21281st1_A8_RTP21281_210402 | reverse complement strand
GTGCAGATCCAGAAAGAAAAAAGGAAAGGTCATCTTCATACCTCTCCAGAAGATACCTTTTCCCTTTACCCCTTAACACATACCCCTTATATCCGCCTGCATTTCTCACAGAGATATAATTTTCCTTTTTCAGCCTGGTAATAAGAGCTGCTGCATAAGATTCTGATTCTACAATTTCTCCTACCAGGCCTGCTGGCAATTCCCCTGATATCGCAATCAGTCTTAACAACACATCCTCCTTTTTCATTTCCACCTCCCACTCAAAATCAATAAGAATCTGTACCCTATATGTTGAATACTTGGGTATCTTTTCTGGATTCTCATATCCCAAAATGCCTTATTTTTCAAACACTTAAATGCCTATTCTATATATCGAATTTTTCTGATCTTAAAGTGCTTCTTTTTCGATATCCAAAAGCTGGCTGTTTTCACGGATCCAACCTGGAAATTTCTTAGCCTCCATCACATATAATAATGTGCCATCTTCCATTCCAAGCCTAGTTGTATGAAAAGTATCCACATAAAAACCACTATCTGACTTCATACAGAAACTGGAAACAATGTCCAGTACATGTTTTTCCTCAATGTTATCGTGATCCCGAACACGTCCTACCAAAGGCAGATTTTTATTATAAACATGCACAAAACAGACAAGGCATTCTTCGAAAAATGGGATTTCCAGCGCCTTTTTTACCCGTTCCAAGCACCAGTTCTGAAGTGCTGTATGCAGTGGCTTGTATAAAAAATCCGTGTAAAAATCTTTTCTATGGGGCACCAGAAGTGGCAATGCCACCTTTAGGATTCCCTCAGAAAATTCCACCTCGATTCCATGAATGGTCACAAGCTCCGCCTTGTAGTTTTCGTATTGAACTGGGTTAACTGTCACTTCTAAGGTAAGCCTTCGAAGCTTATCGGTTAATTTTTCAGATGTTTTTGCGGCTTCCAGGACTAACTCCGTGAAATAATCATATTGAAGTTCCGATTTTAAACGGACACACGAAGTAAGAACATTCCGCGACTCCGCCATATATTGCTCCATCCGCCAGCTTAAAGCCTGAGTCTCATCCAGCTGGTCCTTAATTTTTCCAAACGGCTCAGTACTATTCTTCTGATCCGCCTTGACTATATTGGTAATACTCGACTTCCCCACCTTCTTTCACAACACAATACCCAATCACATCCGCTATGTGAATAGCCGATATATAATCGGGATTTTCGACTACAATAATATGTCCGCAACTGTCAATTTTTTTCCGCGAAAACAGATTGTTTACCACCGTAACTTCCGCCTCTGAAATGTACAAAATATCAAAGATTTCTCCCTCTCCGTAGAATACGATCCGTACCGGATACTCTTCCTTCGAAGCAGGAAAGTGTTCTTCCACTTGTTTCTTTTTCATCACATCAACCAGTACCCAGACAGCCTTCATAGTTCCCAGATCCTTAGCAGCAATTGCTTCCTCACTTGCTGCCACCACTTCCAGTTCTGGATGAATGAAAACCTGCCGCTCTTTTTCCAACGCCTTAAATGCTTTTCCTACAAAATGATCCCTGCCATCTAATGCAAAATAAGCATAAATCTGTGCCTTTTCCAAAACATGGTATTTCTGCACAAGCTCTCTGGTTTCAGCAATGACAGGTCTTTGTTTATTCTCCATTTTTTAATACCTCCAGCCAATCTTTTCAATTATCTCTATGACGCATAAAGGACGTTTTCTTTACGTCATTTATAACAACATTCACATTTTTTGTGATAATACGTCTTATATGTGTCTTTCTATACGTCATGAATGACATTTACCATTTTTTCAAACACGAATGCGTCATATATGCCGTACTCTATACGTTTTCTATACGTCCTTTATGTGTCATTCCGTGTTTCCATAAGCGGATTCCCCATACTTTTGAATCCTGCCTTTTAATTTCTGCAGGTCCTTCCGGTCTGTTGTGATCAGATCCTTTTCTAACTGACTTGCTTTAAACTCAACAACCAGGTTATTGCTATTTGTTGAAATAAGTCCACAACCTCTCTCAAAGTGAACAATAGAATTAAACTCCGCTTCTGATAAATCCAGTTCCTTTTGTATCAGCTCTGCCTCTGCCACCTCCAGGTTTAAAATGATTTTGGTTTTCGCGTTGCTTAAGATTCCTCTTCCAATCTTGCCTCCGTTCAACTCATAGTAATCAACAAGATCCTGTGAGGCACTGATTGCAGCTCCACCATAAGCACGAATGGTTTTGTAGATTCCCTGGATATAGTCAGCTGCAAGTTCATTAGAGGACAACAGCTTCCAGGCTTCATCAATGAAGATTGCTTTTTCTCTGGTTCGGTCTTCCTTCGTCCGAGACCATACGTAATCAAGTGCTACAAACATTCCAATCAGCAGATCTCCTGATAATTCAGAAATGTCAAGTACCACATATTTATTATTCAGATCCACATTCGTCTGCTGGTTAAAGCTGGCTGCGGAACCGTTCACCAGACGATTTAAGATATTGGCAAGCCGCTTACACTCTTCCTTTCGAAGAAGGACTTCGTGTAAATCTCCCAGGATTGGCATTTTTCTATAACCCCCTGGCTTTGTCGGATCAAACAGACTCTGGTTATCATGGGTGATTCCCTTTTCCTGGTAACAGATCACCATAGCCTCATCAAGAAGCTGCTTTTCCTCATGCGTCATATCTGGTACCAGAAGGCTGAAAAAGATATGCAGGCTTTGGATCTTCACGGCTAGTTCTGAACGTTCCGAAACATATCCATCCAACAGCTCACTGGTAGCTTTATCAGACTGCCTGATTTCCATAACGTTGATACAATTGGAAGATGCTGGCGAAATCTGAATGAATGTGCCACCAATGTTATTGCAGGCCCTGGCAAATTCGTGTCCTTTATCCGGGGCAATGATAAATACCTGGATATTTTTTCTTCTCATACGTAGCGCCATAAGCTGCATGGTGAACGTCTTTCCGGAACCAGAAGTCCCGAATATAACCATATTGGCATTTTTATAAACAGACGTATTGAAAATATCCACCAGAACAAGGGAACTGTTTGCCTTATTCACGCCCATCAAAATACCATCTTTATCCGACATTTCATAGGCAGTAAATGGATAGCAGGCCGCAGCTCCTGATGTTAGAACATTTCGTTTGGATCTTTCATAGATTTTCTTATCCAGGCACAACAGGGGAAGAGAGGACAAAAATCCCTGTTCTTCCCCGAATAGACACTTGGATACCCCGATATCCTGCGAATTTAACAGCTTTATCATCTCTTTTGAGCGCCATTCAACTTCCCGCGCACTATGCCCTGTAACGGTAATTAAGGTGCTCATATAGTAAAATTCTTCGCTTCCAGAGAGTCCACGTTTCAGGTAATAACCTGCCTGAATGGATTCACTTAAACTGTCAAAATCACTGTTGGAATCAAAGGTATCTTTTATTTTTGAGCGGTTCAAACGGATCCGCCGCCCGATCCGCTCCATGCTTTTATTTTTATCCTGGCGAAAGAAAAACAAATCTATATCAATTCCCTCACCAGCGTTAATGAGAAGGGAAAGCCATCCAGCAGGCACCCTGGAACGATATCTGCCAGATGGAATATAGAGGTAGGCATGATAAATGCCATCCAGAATCACATATTTATAGCTTTTAAAATTCAAAGAATCTGGTGCAATCAGCTCTGTCACCGGAATTTTTGCCACACTTTCTTTCCCGTTTTCCAAGATATAATGATTCCGTACTTTTTCAATCCGCTCATCCAACGTTGTTTTAAGGCTCGTATCCCGATTTAAAAGCTGATAAAACACTTCCACACAAAACCGAGTTTCATTTTTATGTTCCAGGACCACATTTCCGCACATGGCAAGATATTTCTTCGCAGTCTGTACTGCAGACTGTAAATACAAAAACATATCTCTTTCGTTTACAGATTTGGTTCCGCTTAATGGATATTCAAAAATGAGAAAGAAACGGCGTGTAATGGCTTCCCGGGTTCCTAGCTGTGTCAGGAGCTTTGCATAATCTTCCTGTAAGATTCTGCATCGTTCATCTGGTTCCTGTTCTGCTTCTCTTCGTATCTTCTCTATATATTCTTTAATATCCGCTTTCTTGGATAAAACCTTAAACTGCAGGTTTGGTGGTGCAATTTTCAGATACGAGGCAAAAGAATAAATGATATTTCTTTTCTCAGACGCAGAACGGAGCAGAAAGTTGATAGGCAAAATTTCAATGATCTTAATGTACCTTTCATCTTTTGTTTGAATCACTCCATTTTTTATCTGACTGATTGGCAAATAGGACGAAGCCCAGGTCACTGGAAGAATATCCAGGTCACCGGCGTTCTCTTCCCTGCCTTTTGTTTCTACCTGTTCTGTATCTTTCACCGGAATAGGCTGTTTTTCCTTTACAGTTTCTTCCTCTGTCTGCACAGCCAGATTTTTCCGGAGGCTGCGTTCTTCTGCTTCCTGTTCATGGAACCGGGCGACAGCTTCCCGTTTTTCTTTTTGCGCCTGTAATCTGTCTTCTTTTTTCCGAAGTTTTTCTTCCTGCACATCCTGGCGTTTTTGAAGTCTGGCAGTATTCTTTCGCTCACGCTCCTGCTGCCGTTTTTCCCTTTTTTCGAGTTTCTCGGATTTCTTCGCCTCCTTCAGTTTTCTCTTCAGTTCTTCGACTTCGCTTCCGATCTCTGCCACCCTCCTTTTTTCTCTTTTTATGTTCCCGTCTGCAGCGTTTCTTCTGCTGTTTCCGGATACGGCGGTTTCGTTTCAAACGGTACTGACCGCTTGGTGCAGTTAAAACACGCCTTTTCACCATATACGAAAACAGCTGAATAAGAAAAGAGGAAAGACTTTCGCCCTGGACACCGATTACTGCCAATATCACAAGCGGCAGAATCAGGATGATCCCGACATAAATCTTCCCTTTTATTCCAAGATTTAAAAATACTAAAAAGCGGATTCCAACGAGTGCCAAAAATGCTGCTTCTACCACATTTCGGGCTTCTGCCCTTCCAGAGAACAAAGTTCCATCTCTTACAAAATTAGGTGGAATGATATATACGTCTGAATGGTCATTTTGTGTCATTTTTTGTGAAGCTCCTTTCCTGTTATCTCTTTTTAGACCATATCAGGCCACCGATTGCGGCAATTAGAGCCACCCCTACGCCGAGCAGTATAAATGGATTCTTCTGTTTTACTGCATCCACGATATTCACCTCCTGTGCTTGATTTTCTAAAATCCCCTCTGTCTCCTCTTCCTGTCCTTTCTGCGGAAGCACATTCATTTCATCAATAGGATTTTCATTTTTCTCTGCAGCCTGAGATTCTTCCCCTGCTGCAGGGATTTTCTCTATAACGACCTCTGTTACTGTAATCTTTTGCACCAGGAGACCTTCTTCTGGAAGATTCTGATACATATTCGAAAACTCTGTTACAAAAGACAGATCTCCCTCCGTTGCACTTACAGACTGAATCCGATAAGTTCCACTTCCAGTGGACAGATTCCACTCATAGAAGTTGTCCGCATTTAGGAATACCGTTTGGGTTACCCCATTTTGTTCTTCTAAAATAGCCTCTATCGTACCAGCAAATCCGTCAAAAACCTGTGCCCGAAATGCAATGACTGCCGGAACCTGTTCGGTACCTGTATAATTATCCTCCAACCCTGCTTCCATGGATTCCGAGCGTCTAAGGATAGCACCCTCTTCATCAAAGAGCACATATTTTCCAGCTGGATTGACGGTATCATAGCCCCAGCCATTCCGAAGCATTTCTCCACTTTCCAGATATCCATGTCCGTCATCCCAGGAAACAATCTGGGGAAGATCTGTAGAATTCTGCGTGTTCGTGTTTGCAAGTACCGTAATTGGCATTGCCAGTAATACAGAAGAATATAGTCCCATAAGCAACCAATATTTCAAATGTCTGTCCATAATCCCACCTCTCATTTTCCAATGATCCAAAAGGCTCCATCTGCCAGGTCACGACCGTAAGAAGCAATCGTTTCCACGCTGTACACTTTTCCAGTACGTTCCCTACTGGCACAATCGGCAATGGTGATATAGCCATCTTTAGTAACACCCGTCAGAACAATAAAATGCCCGCTTCCACTTCCCGTTATGGTGTAGGCTTCGCAGATTTCTACAACCATTTTTCCATCTTTTAAGGCATTTACAATATCCCCCATCCGGTCTTTTCCTACCCTTTCACAGTTAAGTCCCCAGTGATGGGCTGCATTCATCGGAAAGGAATGGCATGTTCCAAGCCCATAGATATATTCCCCGTTTGCAATGGAAAACGCGCAGGTCATCTCAGGAGTCACCGTCTGCCCGGTTAAGGTTGAAATTACAATGGCAAGGGATGTTGGACCGCATCCAGAGGCTTTGATCGTACTGGCTCCATAAGACATGGTAGCCCAGGGATCTTCTCCCTGGTTATAATAAACAACCTTTTTGACGCCTTTTCCCACCGTATCATAGGTGATAATATCCCCAGTCGCGTCAATATTACCGATATAGGTATCACTCCCACTGGTTCCACCAGTCAGAAAGTCCGTCCAGTGAAAGACATTGTAAAGGGCATTTTTGACAGCTTCTACACCGCCTTGCAGGTATTCCAACAGCTTTAATACAAAATTGAATGTGCTTTCATTTGTCACATATTTATATTGATAGCCGCTGCTTCCTGTCAGCTGTGTGTTCAAGATCAATGCCAGAGTGTACTCTACAACCTTTGTCGTTACTGTCCTCTTTTCTTCCCAGACATTGCCTCCCTGCTCCAGGACCTGCCGATAAGTCTGTTCATCTGTTTCTGCCCGGCTTCCATTCACATCCAGACAGTAGACTTTCTGTTCCATTTGGCCTTCCCATTCATCTGTTACAGTCCACGAAAAAAAGCTGTCCACATTTTGTGCGACAGCCTCCTTTAACACCTGATATGATTTCTCCAGGGACTCCTGATCTGTTTTTATTTCTGTGGAAGTACCGGATGTACTATCGTGAATCTCGACAAGCCCTAACACTTTCTTGACATAGGCCTGGGTTTCGGAATATGGCGGTACTTGATAACCATATTTGATAACTGCATAAGGTCCTGCATTATATCCAGCGACTGCAAGCTCTAAGCCATTGGAATAGCCTTTAAATTGCTCTACCAGCTGGCTGATGAATTTGGCGCCGCCCATAATATTCTGGTACGGATCATAAGGATTGGATACTCCAAGGGAAGCCGCCGTTTCCGGCATAAGCTGCATTAAGCCTATTGCCCCAGCACCTGATACCACATTCGGATTAAAATCAGACTCCGTTTTACAGATTGCAAGAAGCAGCGCCACTGGCACATTATAGGTCCTGGCAGCTTCCTGAAAATAGGCATCATAAGGGCTGGAAAGGTTGGTGTCCATATCAAGTCCCAGAACATTTGAATATCCAAGGAAAGAAGATATGGTGCTGTTGTCGCATTTATCCATGAGCATAACAGACAGATAATAGGATAAGCTTCTTTTTAGTTTTGTCTCAAACTCATCCACCACAACCAAAGTAGCATGCGCATATTTTTTCATCTGGTCTGCCTGGATTTCCTGCAAATGTAAATCCCTCTGCTGTCCTATGATCTGCAAAATCTCATTCTGATAATCTGCGTTTTGCAGAATTTGCTCCGCTCTGTTCCTGATATTTGCAAGCTGGTTGGACTGTGCCTCATTTGCATAGGAATCCGCGGTTGCAAACCCCAGATAGTTGAATATAATTCCGATCATGTTTGCAATAATAAACATCCACAAAAAAAGAAATAGAAATATAGCACCAAACACCTTCCAAACTGTTTTGCTGCCAGCCAAGGTTCCTACTAATGTTCCAAGCGGCCCTGCCATAGCAGTCCCGGCTGCCACACCAGAAGCAGTTCCACCAGCTTTTACAGCTGCCGATACCGCATAAGCAGCCTGTGCCGAATGAGCGATCATTTCACTCCCCTCATCAAGAGGGGAACTCTCTTGTCTTTCGTCATCCATAGCTTAATCCTCCAAGCTTCCGGTATCTCTGGTACCCTGTTTCTGTCCTCTTAACTCACTTCTTGATTTTGGAATTTCCAGGATTCTATGAGGATTGCGTAGCAGTTCCATATTCATAGGCATTTGTGCATCCTCCGTCTGGATTTCTTCCATACCATTTATTTCCTCTGAAAGTGTAAAGCTGTCATTTGCCTCTTCGATTGGATCCAGATTATCCTGTTCCAGGTATTCGTCTGGTTCCTGAATATAACTTTCTTCAGGTTCATTTATGCCATTTAAACCGTCTATAGCGAAATCTCCAGTTGTAGAATAATTTCCAAGGTCACCAGATTCTGCTGATTGTGCAGAAGACTCTCCCATGTTTGTAACCTGCTGCTCACTTTCTATATTCCCGGAAATACCAGAATCCGAATATGTAGGCGTTTCCATTTTGGGAACATCCGACACGTTACCAGAAGCATTTCCAACCTCTTCTGAAAAACTATTCGCGCAGCTTACCTCCGTATCTGGACTTGCATGAACACTCTCATTTCCAGACACAGCGTCCAGGATTCCAAAATCCGCTCTGGAATCAAAAGAAAATCCGTTTTCACCAGCAGTATTTTTATCTGAACCTGAATACTTGCTATTTAAGTGGCCAGATACATCCGCTTCAAAACCACTGGCAGAATAAGATCGTTCTCCTTTTCCATCAGAAGGAATATTTCTGCCTTCTTCCTGCCTTTTGTTACCAATGCCTCCTCCAAGATCCGTTTCCATTGCATAATCCGAAGTCCCCATGCCTGTCTCCGAAGCTGGATATTCACCAAGTTCTGCCATAATGCCATTATCACTGCTAAATGCAGATGCTCCTTCAAATGGCTGCGCTTCAAAAGACATAGAATCACTCCGGGCTGTGGTTTTTCCATCCGGGAAATCAGGTTCTCCTGGATTCTCCATTTCACCCAGTCCATTTACACTTGATAATGTTTCGGAGAATCCATCTTCCATAGTTTTGTTTGTAGTAACACCTTCTGAAGAAACAGCCTCTCTGCCTGAAGCTTCCTGATATTCTGGTAAGCTTCCCGTATTCAGATCCATTACAGTCCCTTCCGGTTCTACGAAATCATCGGATTCCATCCCAGGTTCAATTTCACTTGCAGATGTTACAGCAGTTGCGGCTGTCCCAGACACATAAGATGTACCAGAAGACTCCGTTCCATTTGCATGAATTCCCAGTTCGTCCAGCACATTTGCTGAAGCAGTATTTGAATGATTCACACTCTTGACACTTCCAGCAGCATTCCCATGCTTTTCTGGATATTCCGTATCAAAATCCCCACCCCAAAACAAAGATTCGATATCCACTTCATTTCCACCAGAGGGATTCATAGGGATAGGCCCCGCCGGTCCGGTAAAGCCATTTGTGGGGTCTGTGTTTCCCATGTTCGTAGATCTTCCTGTACCGTTTCCACTTCCATCCGTTCCAGAAAATACCCTTCCTGCCTGTGAAAAAATACGCTGTGCCGCCATAGCTGCTCCAAGTGCTCCCATGCCAGGGGAAGGCCGTCCAAGATTCACACCTAACGCCGCCATATAAGAATCCAGCTTGAATGTAATTTTACAAAAGCCCACCAGACACAAAGTTGCTACAAAAAACTTCGTGAAACCATAACCGCTTGCCATCATATTTCCATAACCAGACAAAAACATCTTTAAACACCAGGCATTTAAGATGATCAGAACTACCTGTCCACCAAACATTTTCGACCAGGATGCAAGGATGTTGTTCGTGGACTTAGATCCACCGGTTGCAAATGCCAGCGGTGCTGTATAGGAAAATACGCCCAGTAAGACATACCTCTCCGCAATAATGAACAACATTTTAAAGTAGTTCCAAGCCACCACAAACTGCATGATAAGCATTAGAATTGCAATACTGACTGTCCCAAGCCCTAGCGGTGCTGTAATCCCCTCTAAGGCAGTTACATACTCCGAAAAACTTTGCACCTTGATGTCGGTTCCAATCCCCCATTGATATGGCGTTCCCGCAATTTTCAATATGTAATTAATAACAGGCTTTGAGGCAACCACAAAGAACAAGCAGATGGAAGAACGTCCAATTAACTCGATTGGTTCTTCAGCATTTATTCCAACCTTCCCGAACATGGATTTAAACAGCTGCCAGATCAGGATCATAAGTAACAAAGCAATTCCCATAGGGACAATCACATTCTGGTACAGACTTCCTACTACAGAAAACAGTTCTTCAAACAGGGAGAGGTTACAGGATAGTAAATCTGTAAATACATCCGTAATCAGTCCCATCATATCGATGATAAACTGAGATACCATTTCTTTGACTGCATCTACCAGAAGATCCAGCAGCCAGCTCATGTTTCATTCATATCTATTATAGATACCCTCCTTTTATGCCGGGAGAGCTCCGGCTTTTTCTTTTCTTCAGATCATCCCGTAAACATACTCTGTGGAATGATCTTTTCCAGATACGTTACAATCGCACCCAATGTCATAAGTGCCGCCCAGCAGATAACAATCCTTTTTAACCAGGATCTGGATTCATCCACAGTTCGTCCCGATTTGCTAAAATTCATTAGAAAAAGGCATACTGCCGCACAAACCACAGCTGCCACAGTTGCAATGCCAGCTACGTCTGTATAAACCGTCTGCATTGCATTTTTCGCAGTTGCAAAAATGTCATCCGCATACACGGGTACTGCGGTCATAAGAAGTACACCTGTCACACAGTATACAATTGGAAGCGCTTTTACAAGCCAGTTTTTCTTTCCAAAACGTGCAGCAATTTCATCTTTTACTTTCTGTTTTTCCATAGACTTCCTCCCTTCAACTAAACTCCGGAAGATCAGCTTCTTACAAGGTCCTTCTGTGCAATCCGGGTAGAGTAGGCGGATGAAATTTTCATCCGCCCCTCATCAAACCGTGCATGAGGTTCTCCCTCACACGGCTTTCCGA
>NZ_JBCPGE010000047.1:2287-34498 GCF_040914025.1 Ruminococcus sp. RTP21484sp1_RTP21281st1_A8_RTP21281_210402 | reverse complement strand
CAGAAGCCATTCCATAAAGCATATGAGCTCTGCCATCTTTTCCTTTTTTAATAATCGGAATATCCTGAAGCCTGCACTGCGGGCACTCATAGCTCTTACTGTAGTATTTATATACTTTCAGTTTTGCCGGTACAAAAACCAGTTCTCGGCGGACAAACTCTTCCCCGATTTCTTTCAGTGGGGTACCACAGACAGGGCAGAGTTTCTCTTCCTCAGAAAGTTCCAGATACTTTTTTTCAACAGGAACTCCCTTAAAACGCTCCGCATCTGTAGCTCTTGCTTTTCGCTTTTTTGCTGTTTTTTCCGGAAGAATTGTTTCAAGATCCTCTGCTTTTGCAGCCTCCGGATCCTGTTCCAGTTCAGCCTCGTTGAAAAAGTTTAACTGTCCTGGAATATTGAGAGTTCTTTTTTCGCTGGAGGTGCCAAACAGTTTTTTTCGGAGAAGGTCTATCTCTTCTTTCAGATTATCTCGTTCCTGGGTGAGAACCGCTTCCCGTTTATTGGCAGCATCGACAGTTGCCTGAAGTGTTTTTATCATCTTTTTGAGATCGTTTATCATGTCCTTCAGCTCACGGAGCTGGATATCTTTGGAACTGTCTGCCACTGCTTTTTCCTCCTGTTTCTGATGTTTCCATTATACCAGAAAACAGTGGCTTTTCCTAGCAAAACAGCGGATTTACCAGACCTTGAAAGTGCCGAAAATACAGCAAAAAGCAAGAGTTTTATGTGCATCTTTTTTACGTTGCCTTGATCGCTTTGGGCTGCTCAATATCAATGCCAGACATCAGCCAGTCGAACTCCCGCCATGTAAGATTCCGGACCTCAGATTTATTCCTGGGCCACCGGTAAGATCCCTGGGCGGTCAGTCTTTTGTAGATCATAACGATCCCGTCAGGTTCTTTTAAAATAGCTTTGATACGGTCGCATCTACGGCCGCAGAAAAGAAAAAGTGCATGGTCGATCTCCATCGAAAACTGTTCCTGGATGATCGCACATAATCCATCAATGGACTTGCGCATATCTGTTCTGCCACAGACGATATAGATCGCATCAACACTTGAGATATCCGCTAACATAACGACTCCTTAAGCGTATCCATAAGCATCTTCAGAAGTAACGGTTTGATCTCATTACTCATTCGTATAAGCAATCCGTCTGCTTCGATTTCAATCGTATGTGAATTGTCAAGGTGCATAGGTCTGTTTCCATTATCTGGGATCAGTCCTGCCGGAGAAGACTCCGGTTCTATAGCAATCTGGACTACATCCTGTTTATGGGATGTAAGGTCAAGAGTGCTGGCTTTGGGGGCTGGATCCGGTATCTGACAGGCTTTTTTGCGGAGACGGGTAACTGCATTGTAAAAACAGCTGGGAGATATCCCATGCTCATTACACCATGCAACATCTGTCAGGCCGCTTTGTCTGCATTCGGTTACCAGTTCCATCCATTCGTCCAGGGAACGCCCTGGAGCACGTTTCTTACTCATAATGAAACCTCCAAATGTAGTAAATTTCTACATCCTATCAAGCGGAGTGTAGTAAAAATCTATTTACTATCATTATGAGTTTAAAAACGTAGACAGTAAAGCTACCCAAGATTTAAGCGCTTACGCTTTATCAGAGAAAACTGACCATGGTCATGCCCTAACTGGTACCTGTGGAATCGGTCACACCCGTTGGGCCACCCATGGGGAACCTTCTGAGACAAATGCCCATCCCCATACCTCCGATGATGGAAATGTGGTCGGCGTTCACAATGGTATCATTGAGAATTATCAGGAACTGAAGAATAAGCTTCTTCGCAAGGGCTATGAGTTCTATTCTTCCACAGACACCGAAGTGGCAGTGAAGCTCATCGATTACTATTACAAGAAATATGAGCATACTCCGGTGGATGCCATCAACCATGCCATGGTCCGTATCCGCGGTTCCTATGCCCTGGCGGTCATGTTCCAGGATTATCCGGGAGAGATTTACGTTGCCCGTAAGGACAGTCCTATGATCATCGGTGTGGAGAACGGAGACTGCTATGTGGCTTCTGATGTTCCGGCGATTCTGAAATATACCCGTAATGTTTATTACATCGGAAATCTGGAGATGGCACGTCTGGCAAATGGGACCGTTACCTTTTACAATCTGGACGGAGATGAGATTGAGAAAAAGCCAACGCAGATCAAATGGGATGCAGAAGCAGCTGAAAAAGCAGGCTACGAGCATTTCATGCTGAAGGAAATCCATGAGCAGCCAAAAGCCGTTCAGGATACGTTGAATTCCGTATTAAAGGATGGGGCTATCGACTTGTCTTCTGTGGGACTTACTGAGGAAGAGCTTCAGTCTTTTTCCCAGATATATATTGTGGCATGTGGTTCTGCCTATCATGTAGGTGTGGCATGCCAGTATGTGCTGGAGGATCTGGCGCAGCTGCCGGTACGTGTGGATCTGGCATCTGAGTTCCGTTACCGCAGCATGCCTCTGGATCCCAACGGTCTGGTGATCGTGATCAGCCAGTCCGGCGAGACGGCAGACAGCCTTGCAGCCCTCCGTCTTGCGAAAAAGAAGGGGCTGAAAACCCTTGGAATTGTCAATGTGGTGGGAAGCTCCATTGCCCGGGAAGCAGATAATGTATTTTATACCCTTGCCGGTCCGGAGATTGCAGTTGCCACAACGAAAGCCTACAGCACCCAGCTGATCGCCGGCTATTGCTTTGCCGTTCAGTTTGCACTGGTGCGGGGATGTATTTCCCAGGGACGCTATCAGGATCTTATCTCCCAGTTTCAGTGTCTTCCTGAGCAAATCCAGAAGATCCTGGACGACAAGGAGCGGATCCAGTGGTTTGCTGCCAAACAGGCCAATGCCAGGGATGTGTTTTTCATCGGACGTGGACTTGATTATGCCATCAGCCTGGAAGGCAGCCTGAAAATGAAAGAGATCAGTTACATCCATTCTGAGGCTTATGCTGCAGGAGAGCTGAAGCATGGCACTATCAGTCTCATTGAGGATGGCACTCTTGTGATCGGAGTGCTCACCCAGTCTGAGCTTTATGAGAAAACTATTTCCAATATGGTAGAGTGCAAAAGCCGCGGAGCTTATCTCATGGGGCTGACTACCTATGGAAATTATAATATTGAAGATACTGCTTCCTTTACCGTTTATGTTCCAAAGATAGAGGAGTGCTTTGCCACAAGCCTTGCGGTGATTCCGTTACAGCTTATGGGATATTACGTCAGCGTGGCAAAGGGACTTGACGTGGATAAGCCGAGAAATCTAGCAAAGAGCGTTACAGTAGAGTAAATTTGCAGCAGTCTTATGAGTGCGGTGAGCAGAAACGGCAGATGTTTTTCGGGGGAAAAACAACAGGATGAGGTTATAAAAATGGGAAAATATTTTGGTACAGATGGCTTCCGTGGAGAGGCAAACGAAAACCTGACAGCAGATCATGCATATAAAGTAGGCCGTTTTCTCGGCTGGTATTACGGAGAACTGAAACGCCGGAACGGTGACGACACGCCGGCGCGTATCATAATAGGAAAGGATACCCGCCGTTCCAGCTATATGTTCGAGTATACACTGGTTGGCGGACTGGTGGCTTCCGGTGCGGATGCATATCTTCTCCATGTCACGACCACACCTTCTGTGGCTTATGTGGCAAGAGTGGATGAATTTGACTGCGGTATTATGATCTCCGCAAGCCACAATCCATATTTTGACAATGGAATCAAGTTGATCAACGGAAACGGGGAGAAGATGGACGAGGAGACCATTTCCCTTGTGGAAGCCTATCTGGATGGAAATCTGGAAGTCTTCGGGCAGAAATGGGAGGAGATTCCTTTTGCAAAGAAGGAAAAAATCGGCTGTACAGTAGACTATGTTTCCGGAAGAAACCGTTACATAGGTTATCTGATCTCTCTGGGTGTCTATTCCTTCCGCGGCGTGAAGGTGGCGCTGGACTGTGCCAACGGAAGCTCCTGGAACATTGCCAAGGCTGTTTTTGACGCTCTCGGTGCCAAAACCTACGTGATCAATGCCCAGCCGGATGGCACCAACATCAACAACAATGCCGGTTCTACCCATATCGGGGGACTGCAGAAATACGTGGTGGAGAACGGAATGGACGTTGGTTTTGCCTATGACGGCGATGCAGACCGCTGTCTCTGCGTGGACGAGAAGGGCAATGTGATTACTGGCGACCACATTCTCTACATCTACGGAAAGTACATGAAAGAGCGCGGCAAGCTGCTGACTAACACCGTTGTCACCACCGTCATGTCCAACTTCGGTCTGTACAAGGCCTTTGATGAGCTTGGAATCGACTACGCGAAAACAGCCGTGGGAGACAAATATGTATATGAGTACATGATGAAAAACGGCTGCCGTATCGGCGGTGAGCAGAGCGGACATATTATTTTCAGCAAATACGCCAGCACTGGGGACGGAATCCTTACCAGTCTGAAGATTATGGAAGTTATGATGGCTAGAAAGAAAAAGCTCAGCGAACTTTCAGAAGGCTTCACCGTTTATCCCCAGGTGCTCACCAATGTGAGAGTGACCGACAAGAAGGCAGCGCAAGATGACGCAGATGTGCAGGCAGCTGTGAAGAAGGTTACTGAGGAACTGGGCGATACCGGAAGAATTCTCGTCCGTGAGTCCGGAACAGAGCCGGTTGTACGTGTTATGGTGGAAGCGGAGAGTGAAGAAATCTGCCAGAAGTATGTGGATATGGTTGTGAATGTAATTAAAGAAAATGGGTATGTGGCCGGATAAGGGCTGGATGCCGTGGATGTTGCCGCCTGGCGTGTGCCGGGCGGTGGTGGTGTGTATAAGATAAGTTATAATATAATAATTTCGTATAGAATATTTAGCGATTAAATTGTTATAAGTTTGCAGCATCTGAATGTCGAGTAAAAACAAAATCTACTTGACATTCGATCTATGTCTGTTTATTATTTAAATAAAATAATTAGAAGGAGCAGGAGTGATGAATAGTAGAGAGCGGATAGAATTGTTTCTTTGCAATATTAAAGAGAATACTGTAATTGAAGCAAGCCGTATATATACTTTCTTGGCAGATGACATGACAGAAGCAGCATTTTATAAAACACTTGAACGCTTCTGCCAAAGTGGTTCACTTGTCCATTTGACTAAAGGGTTATATTATAAGCCGAAGAAATCCAGATTTGGAATTGTTCCGATCAGAGAGCAGGATATTGTTACTCATTACATTGGGAATCAGAAGGGATTGGTTGTAGGCTATAAACTGTATAATGAGAAAGGACTTACTACACAAATAAGTAAGCAGACGGAAGTTTTTTCAAATCATGTGCCAGGGCAAAGGAAAACAATTCAGAATGTGGTTGTAAAAAATATCTCTTGTGATCTGAATGAAGAGCGCGTAGCAGTAATTGAAACTCTGGAGATTCTTCAAAATTATTCTAAGATAGAAGATGTAAACAAAAAAGCGCTGATTACTTATATGGAGAAGTTTGCACAGTCTTATTCTGATAAAGCTGCGGTCTATGTCCTGGAGCATATGAAATATAAAAAGGCAACAATTGCTTTTTTGGAATCCTTTTTGGAGTATCTAAATGTTAATAACTCATTAAAACAATTTTTATCATCAATGTCTGTTTATGCAATTCCAACCATGGAGGAAATATATGAGACTGCATGAGAATGAAGAGGATTTTCGAGATCTTTGTAGTATAACAGCTGGATACATTGGCATTCCAGAAGACGCTGTTAGAAGAGATTATTACATTGTGAGTATGCTTCAAAAACTTGAGAAGAGTGAGTTTGCAGACTGTTGTGTGTTCAAAGGTGGAACTTCACTTAGTAAATGCTATCCAGGCTCAATCGAACGGTTTTCAGAAGATATAGATTTGACATTTTTGGCTTCTGGTTTGTCTAAAAAGCAGTATGATAAAAGTTTAAAGAAGATAGAGAAGATAATTTTACCTTATATCTGCTGGTGATCACCAATGTGAGAGTAACCGATAAGAAGGCCGCACAGGACGATGTGGACGTGCAGGCAGCGGTGAAGAAGATCACAGGGGAGTAAGCATCCTTGTGCGCGAGTCTGGAACATAACCGGTTGTACGCGTTATGGTGGAAGCGGAAAGTGAAGAAAGAACAGTATGAAGATCTCTAATGCTGCGTTAGAAAAAACTATTGGATGCTATAGCACAGAGCGGACGGAGCAATGAAGAAATTATGCAGTACCTGCACAGTAAATCTGGAATGTGACAAATACAGAGCAAAAAATCTCGAAATTTTTAGATAAAAACAGACAGATAAAACTTGTGAAGCTCCTGTTTCCGTGCTATTATGAGAATAGAAATTTGAAGCAGCAAACAGCTGTGGAAATAAAGAAAAGATGTGAGAGAAAATGATGGAAACAATACAGGACGTACTTCAGCTGATTTTACAGGCCGATGATATCAAATATGTAAAAAATAGCGGTATATTAAATTATGGACTGGATTTGAAACAGGTGGTGGAACGTGAAATTGAATTGTCTGTTTGCAAGGGTGATAAGGAAATATTGCTTGCGATGAATTATGACATAGAGCAATGCTCTGTTCAATTTCAGATTGTAGACTGCACGGAGGAAGAGGAGAAGAAGATTATAGATCTGGATTTTGCTTTAAACGGTGCCGAAACTGCGGTGGATTTTACACAAGCGCTTAATTTATATTTGTTGAGTATCGGCTATATTGACGAAGACAACCTGGAAGAGTATCGCCAGAAGGTCAGCCGCCTGAGCTGAGAATAATATGTGAGGCGAAAATCAGTAACAATAAAAAAACAGCTCCCTGCGTGGTCAGAGAGCTGTTTTTTATTATACACCAGAATTATTTAACTGTAACGGTGATGTATTTGTTTACTGTCTTGTAGTTTTTAGCTTTAACAGTAACTTTTACCTGATAGGTACCTTTCTTGGTTCCCTTAGCAACTACGATCTTACCGTTTTTGTTAACTTTGATCTTGGAGTTGTTTGTTGTGTAAGAAACTTTACCAGTTTTCTTAGTTACTTTGATAGCTTTCTTAAGAGTCTTGCTGCTCTTCTTAACTGCAGAAGCCTTTACAGTATATTTATCAGCAGACTTTAAGGTTACCTTCTGAGTTTTAGCTTTGATCTTGTAAGTAAGAGTCTGTGTATATCCGGCATATTTTCCTTTACCGATGATGGTAACTTTGTATGTTCCGGCATTCTTACATGTTTTAACTTTTACTGTGTAGTATTTAGCTTTGATTGTTTTTCCAGCTTCATTCTTAACTACAACCTTTGGCTGCTGTTTCTTACCAGTGTAAGTTACAGTTTTCTTGGTAAGAGAAGCATTGAAAGATGTTTTTACAGGTGAATCTGCTGCAAAAACAGTAGTGCTGATGAGAAGCATCATTACTGCAGCCAGGATAGTCACAGCTACTTTTTTGAATGATTTCATTGGTAACACCCTCTATTTCTTAATTTAATGTATTTAATAAACGGTCTCCCCACGCAGACCCGTTTATCCGGAAGTTGGATTACTGTGAATAAAGTTCACAGCCGGTAAAAATAGTACAAACGGTTATTTTCCGGTAGAATTCTTATCTGCAGCAGCGGAGTCAGAGCTGTTTTTTTTATCCTTAGGCTCATAACCATAGCCGTATCCATAACCATAACCGTATTTTCCATAGCCATACTTGCCATAAGCACGTCCCTTTACATCGGCACGGTTCAGAACTGTACCGAGGAGCTTGCAGCCAGACTGCTGGATCTCATAAAGAGACTGCTTGATCAGAGTACGCGGTGTGGTACCAGCACGTACAACCAGAACTGCGCCGTCGCACAGAGAAGCGATAAGCGCTCCATCTGATACACTGCCAAGCGGCGGGGAATCTATAATAACAAAACGATAATTCTCTGAAAGGGTATTCAGAAGCTCTTTGAAACGAACATCTTCCAGAAGAGCGGAAGGATTCTCAAGGAGCTGTGTACACGGAACCATATAGCCGTTTGGAATATTGGTACTGTATATAACGTCCTCATATTCTGCCATACCGGAAAGATAGTGGTTCAGTCCCATAGTAGTGTCATCGTCGTAGTCCATCTGAAAACGTGTTTTCATAACGGATTTACGAAGGTCAACGTCTACCAGAACAGTAGGAAATCCTGCTTCTGCAAGCATTTTCCACAGGTAGGAGGAAATGGTACTCTTACCTTCATTAGGCTGGCAGCTGGTCAAAAGGATCTTGCGGGTATTTTTACCGCAGAATTTAATATTAATACGAAGTCGGTTCATTGCTTCGGAAACTGCATAGGGCAGCTCCGGAAGGTTTACATTAAGCTGGTTCATTATTTCGTACGACCTCTCTTTCTGCCGCGTCTGCGGTGCTGCTCCTCATCCAGATCGATTACCTGATCGCTGTCAGGGATAGTGGTAAGAGGTACCAGCCCAAAATATTTTTCCATATCATCTGCAGTATGAATGGTGTCATCCATCAGATATTTTACAATAAAGAATGCTGCACAGATGAGAAGTCCAAGCAGGGCACCGATTATGGTGAACTTGGTATAGCTTGGAGCCACTTTACTCTCAGGAAGTTTGGCAGGCTGTGCCAGATTCGGAGCAAGTGTGCTCATGGTATCTGGGAGATAATCAATGGCTTCCTCAGCCATAGTTTCAGCCAGATCCATAGCCATCTGCGGATCGGTAGAAGTAGCGGTGATCTCCAGAATACGGGTATCGCTTGGGTTGTTCAGTGAAAAAGCTTTAGCCAGTTCATCGGATGTAGAATCCAGATTCAGACGGTCAATAACACGGTTTAGTACCGGATAGCTGAGCATCAGCTGTTCATAGTCTGCAGTCAGGGAAGTACCAAGATTCAGGTCACTTAAATTGACTACAGAATCGTCTGAGGCAGATACTACGTAAAGCTTGGCTGTGGATTCATAGGTAGGTGCGATAAAGAAAAGGGAATACGCACCCAGAAGTACAGCGCCTGCAATAAGACTGATCAGCAGATAACGCCATTTGTCTAACAAGACGTTGCCTAGATCCACAAGGTCGATTTCCACCTCGTCGTTTGTGAGTTCTTCGTTCATGTCGGGTCTCCTTAATTTTGTTTATTGTAGCTGTTTAGAATCTTCTCTTCTACGATTTATTTTCTAACAGGAAAATTATTTCTTTTCCTTATAAAAAAGCGAAAGGATCGCTTCCTGAAGGCTGTTCGGATCAGGAGTGAAAGTCTGCCAGCCATCCTCGTCGAAGTCGGCAGTTCCTTCTATGGATACTTTCTCCTCCTCTTTCTCATCGGAAAGAAGAAGGGCAAGACGGGAAAACTTCTTGGCACTGATGTTGGTAGTCATGTAGTCCTCAAGTGCATGATAAAGATCCAGCGGGAACGTCTTATCTTCACTGCATTTCGCCTGGAAAACAGGCTTGAAAGCTTCCTCGTACTGGGCCTGACGGCTCATCCGGTTCTCGTTCAGTCCGTCGGCAACGGTCTTGCGCTCACGGATGAAGCGCTCAGCGTCCTTACCGTGCAGAGTTACGGTCTGTCCCTTGATCAGTGTGTCACTGTCCGGGAAATCATCCTCGATGGTGACGGTGACACCGCCAACCATATCATTTACCACTTCAATGGCGCTCATGTTTACCATTGCAAAGCCGTCAATCTTGTGACCGCCAAGGAGCGTGGAAACTGCATCCACAGTATTCTCTGCACGGGTCTCATGATCCAGGCTCATGGCGTGTGCCAGGGAAATCTGGCATTCTGTGGTATCTATGTAAGAGCCGTCATCTGCAAGGCTCTTCACCGGAGTCATGGTGTTCCGGTCGATGGTGAGAAACTTGCAGGTGTCTGTGCTTCTGTCGCGGACAAGCACAAGCAGCACATCACACTGACCGGTGCCGTCGTATTCCTTGATCTTGGTTACCTTATCCGGAGAATCAATTCCGGCGAAAAGGTAAGTCTCAAGATTCCCTTTCGGAACATAGGTAACACCTTTATAAGTAATCTGGTCAGTATCCTGTGTGGAAGAGGATGCGCTCCGGGTCACAGCATGGCTGTTGGCAGAAGTGAGAACACCTGCAGCTGAGCCTATGCCAAGAACGCCGGCGGCAAGTCCTATGGCGAGATATTTTATTTTTTTATTTTTATTCTGTCTGGAAATTTGATTATGACGCATTGATTCCTTTCTGCAGACCGAGGTATACTTCGCAGCTGTTCATTGGTAATGCTCCCCAAAATATCTTGCAGAACATTACCAGTGAACAGTGTTACTGTTCACTCCGTTCACAGCAACACGCTCCGCGATGCACAGAAATCATGCTTTTGCATGATTTCGCGCCGCAATTCTCGGGTTTTCTGTGAGCCTTGCTCACAAAAAACACCTCGCGGAACATTCCCTGTGAACAGTAACGGAACAGTACCTGTAAACCATCACTCTGAAAATTACATATTGACAAAACTTAGAATCTGTTATTTACTTCACATTATAAAATATCATATTGTATAAATATTATATGATACCAGTGTCAAAAGGTCAAAAAGCTGTTCGTGCTTGCACGATAAGGCTTTTGAGCTTGGGACACGCCAAATATGAGAAAGTAGCGATTTACGCAGTAAATCAGCGGATTTCGAATATTTGGAGGATTGCGGGAGCAGCGTAGCTGCGTAGCAATCCGGGTATCAAATGAGTGTCAAAAGACCTTTTGACACTCATTTCATTATATTGCTTTACCACAATATGTACTGATTTTATCACGGTTTGGTCTGGATATCAACCTGCTCTGTCATTTTTGGGCAAAATAAGGTGACGAAAAAAATCGTTTTCCTCTGGGATTTTTTGTGCTATACTTATACAACGTATAGATTTCAGAGGAAATTTACTGGAGGAAAAAATGGAAAATCGCGAACGATATAAGAGACTGATCATGTTTTTGGCGTCTGCGGTGATCATCGCTATTGAAACATTGCTTTTCGCCTATATCTGGTATAAATTTTATGCCCACAAGGAGGTCATCGGCAGACGCTTTGACAGAGGTAATCAGGTTGTCATTGGTTTGTATGTGCTGATGATATACTTCTTTTACAAAATTTACGGTGGTTTTAAGGTGGGTTATCTGCGGGTATTTGAAGTAATCTATTCCCAGATCCTGTCTGTGTGCTGCGTGAATTTTATTACCTATTTACAACTGTGCCTGATCGGCCGCTGGCGTCTGGGAGAGCATCTGACACCTATGCTGGCTATGACGGGGATTGACCTGGTGATCGTTGTCATATGGGTGGTTGGTATGCGTTATGTGTACACCAGACTGTATCCGCCCAGACAGATGCTGATGATTTATGGCGGACGTAATCCGGGAGATTTAAGGAATAAGTTTGAGACCAGAGAGGATAAATATGCCATTAAAGAGATGGCATCCCTTTCCCTTGGCCTTGACGTGATCAAGGAGAAGATCAACGGATATAAAGCAGTTGTGATCGGGGATATTCCGTCCCACGAACGAAATCTTCTTCTGAAATACTGCTTTGAGAAGGATATCCGCTGTTATTCTATTCCGAAGCTTTCTGATATTATGCTCCGGAATGCAGACGATATTCATTTATTTGATACCACGCTTCTTCTTTCCAGAAACCTGCGTCTGACAGCAGAGCAGCTGTTTTTCAAAAGAATTGTGGATATTATATTTTCCCTGGCAGGGCTGGTGATCGCATCTCCGTTTATGATTCTGATCGCACTTGCTATTAAGCTTTATGATGGCGGTCCTGTTTTTTATAAGCAGCCGCGTCTTACGAAGGATAAGCAGATCTTTATGATCTTGAAATTCAGAAGCATGAAAATGGACTCTGAAGTGAAGGGTGCCCAGCTGGCGAAGAAAGAGGATGACAGGATCACACCGGTCGGGAAGCTTATCCGCCGGATCCATTTCGATGAGCTGCCACAGATTTTTAATATCCTGAAAGGTGATATGTCTCTGGTAGGCCCAAGACCGGAGCGGCCGGAGATTGCTGCACTGTATAGTGAGAGGATTCCTGAATTTGATTACCGCCTGAAAGTGAAGGCCGGACTTACCGGTTATGCCCAGGTTTATGGTAAATACAACACGACACCTTATGATAAGCTGAAACTGGATCTCACCTATATTGAGACCTATTCTCTGAAGCTGGATCTGAAGCTTCTGATGCTTACCTTCAAAATCCTTTTCCAGAAGGAAAATACAGAAGGGGTTGAGGCATGGCAGAAGACAGCCGGCCAGGAGAAAAACGAGGAGAATGATTAAGACTGAGACTGAGGAGGAAATTTTATGTGTGGAATTGTTGGTTATGTAGGAGATGAACAGGCGGCACCGATTTTGCTGACAGGCCTTTCCAAGCTGGAGTACAGAGGCTATGATTCAGCCGGTATCGCAGTTCGAAACGAGGCAGCTGATAAGATCGCAATCGTAAAGGCGAAAGGGCGTCTGAAAACTCTGATCGAGAAGACAGACGGCGGCTCAGCCGTACCGGGTACCTGCGGCATCGGTCATACCCGCTGGGCGACTCATGGAGAGCCTTCTGAGATAAATGCCCATCCTCATTGTACAGATGATAAGTCCGTAGTACTTGTTCATAATGGAATTATCGAGAATTATCAGGAACTGAAGGCGAAGCTTCTTCGTTCCGGTTATACGTTCTATTCTCAGACAGATACAGAAGTGGCTGTGAAGCTGGTAGATTACTACTATAAGAAAACCGGAACCCCGTTGGAAGCAATCTCCAGAGCAATGCTCCGTATCCGCGGTTCTTATGCTTTTGGTGCTATTTTCAAGGACTATCCGGGTAAACTGTTTGCAGCCCGCAAGGACAGTCCGCTGATCATTGGAAAGAGCGAGAACGGAAGTCTTATTGCTTCTGATGTTCCTGCGATCCTGGATCAGACCAGAAGGGTTTATTATATCGGCAATCTTGAAATTGCGGAGCTTTCCCGTGATGAGATCCATTTCTATAATATCGACCGTGAAGAGATTGAGAAAGACGTTGTGGAGATCCAGTGGGATGCAGCTGCTGCTGAGAAGGGCGGCTATGAGCACTTTATGCTGAAAGAGATCCATGAGCAGCCGAAGGCTGTTCAGGACACCATTGGCGCTTATGTAAAAGATGGACACATTGATTTTTCTGAGACAGGGCTTACAGATGAGAAGCTGGCTTCTCTTAAGCGAATCTATATCATTGCCTGTGGTTCTGCTTACCATGTTGGCATGGTTGGCAAATATGTGATCGAATCCATGGCGAAGATCCCGGTTGAGGTGGATGTGGCTTCTGAGTTCCGTTACCGTGATCCGATCCTTGTGGAGGATTCCATGGTGGTTATTATTTCCCAGTCTGGAGAGACCGCAGACAGCCTGGCTGCCCTTCGTCTTGCCAGAGATAGAAATGTTCCGGTACTTAGCGTAGTCAATGTTGTAGGCTCCAGCATTGCAAGAGAGAGCGATTATACGTTATATACTTATGCGGGACCTGAGATTTCTGTTGCCACCACCAAGGCTTACAGCACCCAGCTGATCGCCATGTATCTGCTGGCTATTCAGAGCGCTTTTGTCCAGGGAAAGCTTGAGGAGGGGAATGTGACCCGTCTGCTTGCTGAGATGGAGACCCTGCCGGACAAGATCAGCCGTGTTCTGGATGATAAAGAGCGTATCCAGTGGTTTGCAAGCAAGTATGCAAATGCCCATGATATTTTCTTCATCGGACGAGGAATTGACTATGCCATCAGCATGGAAGGAAGCCTGAAGATGAAGGAAATCAGTTACATTCATTCTGAGGCTTACGCAGCAGGGGAGCTGAAGCACGGAACGATCAGCCTTGTAGAGGATGGTACTCTGGTGATCGGTGTGATGACCCAGAAGGATCTTTTTGAGAAGACACTGAGCAATATGGTTGAGGTAAAGAGCCGTGGTGCTTATCTGATGGGACTGACCAGCTATGGCAATTACAGTATTGAGGATACCGCTGATTTCTCCGTATATGTTCCCAAGACGGAGAAGTATTTCACAACCAGTCTTGCAATTGTTCCGCTGCAGCTGATGGGATATTATGTCAGCGTAGCGAAGGGCCTGGATGTGGACAAGCCGAGAAACCTGGCGAAATCTGTTACTGTAGAATAATGTTATTAAATTACTGAATTATATTTCCAAACAACAGAAAAAAGACAATATTGTTATAAACGTAAACATGGCGCGGAGAAGTGGCTTCTTCGCGCTGTTTATTTGGAAACGAAATAGTGGGATTGTTCGAACAAAATGGGGCGTGAAAAAGATATGGAAGAAAAAAGGTACAGGATCATAGGTACTGCCGGACATATTGATCATGGTAAAACCTGGCTGGTCAAGGCGCTGACAGGCACGGATACGGATCGCCTGGCAGAGGAAAAAAGGCGGGGGATTACAATTGAAAATGGTTTTGCGTTTCTGAAATTTCCGGATGGCAGGGAAGCCGGGATTATTGATGTGCCAGGCCATGAAAGGTTTATAAAGAATATGCTGGCTGGAGCTGGCGGAATTGATATTGCCATGGTAGTGATCGCAGTAGATGAGGGAGTTATGCCTCAGACCAGGGAACATCTGGCAATACTTTCCCTGCTTGGTATTCGAAAGGGTGTGCTTGTGCTCACCAAAGGTGACCTGGAATGGAAAAAGGGACTTGACCAGGAAATCAGGGAATTTGCAGAGGGAACGTTTCTGGAAAATGCGGATGTGGTAGTGACCAGTGCTGTGGATGGGCGTGGGATTGAGGAACTGCGCAGGGTGTTGTGGAAACTGTGCACAGCCGGAAAAACCACGGAAAATCAGAATCTTTCCCGAAATGAAAGTGACAGCTGCACAGGCAGAATGGGTACAAAAGCATCTGCGTTTCGCCTGCCCATAGATCGTGTATTTTCTTTAAAGGGCTTTGGAACCGTAGTGACAGGGACGCTGCTTGATGGCAGTTTAGGCTTGGATTATGACGCTATGCTTTATCCCAGAGCTGAAAGGATAAAAATCCGAGGAATTCAGGTGCATGGACAGGAAGTATCCGAAGCTGTTCCGGGACAGCGGGTGGCAGTGAACCTTCCGGGAATTGGAAAAGAACAGATCTCCCGGGGAGAAATCCTGGCAACAGCAGGAAGTATGGAAGGTACCATGATCGCAGATGTACGGCTGCAGCTGTTGAAATCAGGACAGCGTTCTTTAAAAAGCGGTACCCGTGTTCATCTTTATCATGGGGCAGCAGAACTGGTGTGTAAAATAATTCTGTTTGACAGAGAAGTGCTGAAGCCCGGTGAAGAGGCCGTAGTCCAGCTTCGGATGGAGCAGGTGACGGCAATGAAAGCAGGGGATCATTTTGTTATAAGATTTTATTCGCCGGTAGAAACCATCGGCGGTGGAGTTGTGCTGAATCCCAATGGGGTAAAAAGGAAAAAAAGACAGAATGCAGATGCTGTTGTTCATTGCGCATGTACCGGAAAGGAAAGAAAAAAAGCACACGCTTCAGGAAAAATAACAGAAGAAATATGTGGGAATTCTGTCTTTTTGCAGCTGCAGGAATTATATCTGAAATCGGGCTTTATGCCTCCGCTGACAGATGAAGTGAAGAAAGTATTTTCCGGTGAGCGGGATTTTTCAGAAGTGTTCTTTGCCATGGTGCGGGACGGTGTTCTTGTACGGTTTGACGAGAAGCATTATATGCACTGGGAAATACGGCAGAAAGCTCTGGATATGGCGTATCTGTTATATGAAGAAAAGGGGATGATCCAGACTGGAGAATTTCGTGACCGTCTGGGAATATCCCGTAAATGTGCGATCATACTGCTGGAGGGGTTTGACAGAGAGCGGATTACAGTTATGGAAAATGGAGGAAGAGTGTTAAAACGAAACTTGCAGCAGGCAGACCGGTCTCAATGAGAAGAGTAAGAGTGGAAAGCTGGGTACGTTTTTTGGCGGGAACATATGGGAATCGAACCCATCCGGGACGGGATTAGCGCCCCACACTGGTTTTGAAGACCAGGAGGCACACCGGCACCTATCTGCTCCCAGTGAGAGTATAGCGGAGATTGGAAGCTTCGTCAACTACAGTCTTTGGGTCAGAAACCTTTCTTTGATTCCCTATTGACTAAGAGGGGGCAGATAAAGTAGAATAGTATTATTCGGGATAGTGTACCTTGTAGCCTTTTTCAAACATGCTATGGTATGGAGGAGCTGTTGAATTGGGCTGTGTTTTGCATATCCCGATTATAATGGATGTTTTCACATTACCAGATTACAGTATTGAAGAATATCCGAAGAGGAGAAAAATATGGCAGAGACAGTTAGAGTTGTAGTAGATGCCATGGGCGGAGACAACGCTCCGGCAGAACCAGTGAAAGCAGCTGTAGAGGCTGTTGCCGAGAGGGAAGACATTGATGTGATCCTTACCGGCAGGCAGGATGTAATTGAGAAAGAGCTGAGTAAATTTCAGAATTACCCCAAGGAAAGAATCCAGATCGTGAATACCACAGAGGTGATCGAGACAGCAGAGCCTCCGGTTCTGGCAATCCGTAAGAAGAAAGATTCTTCCATTGTGGTAGGACTGAATCTTGTGAAGAAGCAGGAAGCAGAAGCATTTGTTTCCTCTGGAAGCTCAGGCGCTATTTTAGTAGGTGGTCAGGTGATCGTAGGAAGAAGCAAAGGAGTACAGCGTCCGCCGCTGGCACCCTTGATTCCTACCCAGAATGGTGTGTCACTTCTTATTGACTGCGGTGCGAACGTAGATGCCAGACCAGAGCATCTGGTACAGTTTGCGAAGATGGGTTCCATCTATATGGAAGACGTGGTTGGAATCAAGAACCCTCGTGTAGCCATTGTAAACATTGGTGCAGAGGAGGAGAAGGGAAATGCCCTTGTGAAAGAGACGTTCCCTCTTTTGAAGGAATGCCCGGGGATCAATTTTATTGGAAGTATTGAAGCAAGGGATATTCCAGCTGGTTATGCAGATGTGATTGTCTGCGAGGCTTTTGTCGGGAACGTGATCCTGAAGCTTTATGAAGGACTTGGAAGTACCTTTATGAAGATGCTTAAAACCGGCCTTATGAAAGACACCCGCAGCAAGGTTGGAGCTCTTCTGGTGAAACCGGCCGTCAAAGAAACTATGAAGGCATTTGATGCAAGTGAGTACGGCGGAGCCCCTCTTCTGGGTCTTAAGGGACTGGTTGTGAAGACACACGGCAGTGCCAGGGCGGTTGAGATTCGTCACGCTATTTTTCAGTGTGTTCAGTTCAGACAGCAGAAGATCAATGAGAAAATCGCTGCCCATATGGTGGAAGAGACACCAGAAAAAGCATGATCATCCATGCATTGCAGCAGACTCTTCGGCAAAGACCTGCCGGGGGTCTGCCAGCTAGTCAGAGGGAAGGAAGTTTATCATGGAAAAAAAGTTAAAAGCATTGGAGAACCGGATCGGTTATGAGTTCAGGAACAGAAACCTTCTGATCCTTGCACTGACACATAGTTCTTATGCCAACGAGAAGAAGCTTGGTAAGGCAGGCTGCAACGAGCGTCTGGAGTTTCTTGGAGATGCAGTTCTGGAGCTGATCAGCAGTGATTTTCTTTATAAGAAATTCACCCAGATTCCAGAGGGCGAATTGACCAAGAAGAGAGCCAGCCTGGTTTGCGAACCCAGTCTTGCTTATTGTGCAAGAGATTTCGGACTGCCGCAGTATCTGCTCCTTGGAAAAGGTGAGGATATGACCGGTGGAAGAAACCGTGACTCTATTGTTTCCGATGCAACAGAGGCTCTGCTTGGAGCTATCTATCTGGACGGTGGTTTTGCTAGCGCAAAGGAGTTTGTTCTGAAATTCATTCTGAACGATCTTGAGAATAAACAGCTCTTTTATGATAGCAAGACCATCCTGCAGGAAATCGTACAGGAGAAGGGAACCCATCTTGTGGAGTACCATCTGATAAAAGAAGAAGGCCCGGATCACAATAAAAGCTTTACCGTGGATGTGCTTGTCAGCGGTCATGTGATGGGTACCGGAGTAGGACATACCAAGAAAGCTGCCGAACAGGAAGCTGCTTACCAGGCAATCCGGAAGATGAGAAAATAATAACAAGGATTCGAATACATGTATTTAAAAAATATTGAAGTGCACGGGTTTAAGTCCTTTGCACAGAAAATCAATTTCGAATTTCATAATGGAATTACGGGAATCGTTGGTCCCAACGGCAGTGGGAAAAGCAACGTAGGTGATGCGGTCCGCTGGGTTCTTGGAGAACAGAGTGCCAAGCAGCTTCGAGGCGGAAACATGCAGGACGTTATTTTTTCCGGCACGGAGACCAGAAAGCCCCTTAGCTTTGCTTCTGTTGCCATTACTCTGGATAACAGCGATCACAAGCTTCCGGTTGATTTTAATGAGGTTACGGTTACCCGAAGACTTTACCGCTCCGGTGAAAGTGAATATCTTATTAATGGAAGTGCCTGTCGTCTGAAGGATATTAATGAGATGTTTTACGATACCGGTATTGGGAAAGAGGGCTATTCCATCATCGGGCAGGGACAGATCGATAAGATCTTAAGTGGTAAGCCGGAAGAGCGCCGTGAGCTTTTTGACGAAGCTGCCGGAATCGTAAAGTTTAAGCGAAGAAAGGCAACTACCATTAAGAAGCTGCAGGACGAGCAGGCGAACCTGGTGCGTGTTACCGATATTTTAAGTGAGCTTACCAGACAATTGGGCCCTTTGGAGCGCCAGTCCGAGACAGCCAGAATTTATCTTGCCAAAAGAGACACTTTGCGGGAACTGGATGTGAACAGTTTTCTTCTGGAAAACGAGGAGACCAGCCGTGAATTAAAAGAGCTGGATACCAAGAATACCCGGGCTGCTGAGGAGCTGGAGGAGAATCAGAAGGCCTACGAGCAGACGAAAGTGGAATATGATCGTCTGGAAGAGGAACTGGAACAGTTGAATTCCCAGATGGATCAGCTGCGTGAAGAGACGCAGAATAAGGCAATCCGCAGGCAGCAGCTGGATGGCGAGACCAAGGTACTTCGGGAACAGATTTTGTCCGGAGTGCAGAGTGAAGAACATTACAAGAGCCGTCTGCAGTCCATTGAGGCGGATCTGAAGGAACGCCAGGAGTCTCTGGAGAGGCAGGAGGCGGAGAAATCCCAGCTCCATGCAGCTCTTCTGGAAGCAAGGAAGCGCCAGGAGGCAGAAGAGGACCGGATTTCCAATATTCAGGCACAGATCGAAGAGTGCTCCCAGGCAGTGGAGAATGGCAAGAACGAGATTATCGAGCTTCTCAATACCCGTGCCACTACCAAAGGAAAAGCCCAGCGTTTCGATACCATGATGGAGCAGATCGATATCCGTAAAGCGGGAATCAGTCAGAGACAGCTTCATTTGAAAACAGAGGAAGCCCAGCAGCAGAGTGAGCTGGAGAGGGCAAAGGAGAAGTTTCAGGGAATTACCACACTTATCCAGGACATGAATGCAGAGTGTCAGCGCCTGGATAATGAAGTACATAAAATTACAGATGAATTAAAGAAACAGAACGGCCAGATGGAAATCGGCCAGAGCGCATATCACCGTGAGGCTTCCAGGCTGGAATCTTTGAAAAATATTACAGAGCGCTATGACGGATACGGAAACAGTATCCGCCGTGTAATGGAACAGAAGGACCGAGTACCGGGAATTAAGGGTGTTGTAGCAGATCTGATCCAGGTAAATAAGGAGTATGAGATCGCCATTGAGACGGCTCTTGGCGGAAGTATTCAGAACATTGTCACAGACAATGAACAGACTGCCAAGCACATGATTGAATTTCTGAAGAAAAACCGTTTCGGCCGTGCTACGTTCCTTCCGCTTAACAGTATCAATACCAGAAGTGGTTTTACCCAGAGGGATGCGCTGCAGGAGCCGGGAGTGATCGGGCTTGCCAGTGAACTGGTAACTACAGGTCCGGAGTATGCCGGACTTGCTACTTATCTTCTGGGTCGTGTGCTTGTGGTGGATCACATTGACAATGCCATTGCCATTGCGCGAAAGTACCGGCACAGTCTTCGTATGGTAACTGTGGAGGGGGAATCCTTCAGCCCGGGCGGTTCTATGTCAGGTGGTTCTTTTAAGAATAACAGCAACCTTCTTGGCCGCCGCCGTGAGATCGATGAACTGGAATCCAGTGTGAAGGCTCTTCGAAAAGATATGGATGACATGCAGACTGCTATTAATGATAATCGAAGCAAGCGTAATGTTATGCGTGACACCATTGCAGATCTGCAGGAAAAACTGCGTCAGCAGTATGTTGCCCAGAACACGGCGAAGATGAACATTAACCAGGTAGAGGCCAAGACAAAGGAAATCCAGGCTGGCTACGGAGAGATTCAGAGAGAGCAGATGGAAATCCGCCGTCAGATCGAGGAGGCAGAGGCTGATCACAGCAAGATTGCCGAAGAATTGAAGGCTTCTGAGCAGGATGAGAAAGAACTGGAGACTTTTATCCAGAATAAACAGGAAGAATTAGAGAACTGGAGGGCTGAGGAGCAGGAGGTTTCCAGGAAACTGGAGGCTCTTCGCCTGGAAGCAAGTACAGCCCAGCAGAAAGAAAGCTTCGCAGCAGAGACTCTGGGCCGTCTGACCCATGAGATGGAAGCTCTTCGCCAGGAGGAAGCAGATATTTATGAAACGCTGGAGCTTGGCGGCGAAGAGAATGAGAGAAAGCGCCAGTCTGTAGAGAACCTGGAGGCAGTGATCCGGACTTTGGAAGAGGATGAAACCAAGGCGAAGGCTCAGATGGAGAGCTGGCAGAGTGTGAAGGATGAAAAAAATGCCAGCCACAAGGCATTTTTTGAGAAGCGGGATCAGCTGTCCGGCAGGATTTCACTTCTGGACAAAGAGTGTTACCGTCTGAAAAGCCAGATCGAGAAGCTGGAAGAGCACAGGGAATCTCAGATTTCCTATATGTGGAATGAGTATGAGATCACCCCGAACAATGCCCTTCAGTACAAAAAAGAAGAGCTGAACGATCTGAAAGCCATGAAGAAAGAAATTGCCCAGGTGAAGGATGAAATCCGTAAGCTTGGTAACGTTAATGTAAATGCAATTGAGGAATATAAGGAGATTTCAGAGCGTCATGCTTTCCTTTCCGGACAGTATGAGGATCTGAAAACCGCAGAAGCACAGCTGGAGAACATTATCCAGGAACTGGATGAGGGAATGCGTAAACAGTTTACGGAGAAATTCCAGGATATCCAGAGAGAGTTTGACAAGGCTTTCAAGGAATTGTTTGGAGGCGGTAAGGGCACTCTGGAGCTTGAGGAAGACGTGGACATTCTGGAAGCAGGAATTCGTATTATTTCCCAGCCGCCAGGCAAAAAGCTTCAGAATATGATGCAGCTTTCCGGTGGTGAGAAGGCACTTACTGCAATCGCACTTTTGTTTGCAATCCAGAATCTGAAGCCGTCGCCATTCTGTCTTCTTGATGAGATCGAGGCGGCACTTGACGATTCGAATGTAGGTCGTTTCGCAGGCTATCTTCAGAAGTTGACGAAGAACACGCAATTTATTATAATAACACACAGGCGTGGTACTATGAATGCCGCAGACAGACTTTATGGTATTACCATGCAGGAGAAAGGCGTCTCCACGCTGGTTTCCGTTGATCTTGTGGAAAACCAGCTTACGCAGTAAAAGGAGGAGAGGAAATGGCAGAGGAAAAGAAGGGCTTTTTTAAAAGACTTGTCAGTGGCCTGACAAAAACAAGAGACAACATTGTGGCAGGATTCGATTCTCTTTTCACCGGCTATTCAACAATAGATGATGATTTTTATGAGGAACTGGAAGAAATCCTAATCATGGGTGACATTGGAATCAATGCTACCACAGCCATTCTGGACAAATTAAAAGACCAGGTGGAGATCCGGAATATCAGGGATCCCAAGGAGTGCAAGCAGCTTCTTATTGATACCATCAAGGAGCAGATGACGGTGGACAGCACAGAGTACGAGTTTGAAAACCGTAAATCCGTTATTCTTGTGATCGGTGTCAATGGTGTTGGAAAAACAACTTCCGTTGGAAAACTTGCCGGCAAGCTGAAGGACCAGGGCAAAAAGGTTATTCTTGGTGCTGCGGATACTTTCCGTGCAGCGGCAGGGGAACAGCTGACCCAGTGGGCGAACCGGGCAGGAGTGGAGATCATTGGCGGTCAGGATGGAGCAGACCCGGCATCAGTTGTCTATGATGCAGTGGCAGCAGCCAAGGCCCGCAATGCAGACGTTCTGATCTGTGATACCGCAGGAAGACTTCATAATAAGAAGAATCTTATGGAAGAGCTTCGCAAGATTTACCGCATTCTGGAGAAGGAATATCCGGAAGCGTATCTGGAAACTCTGGTGGTTCTGGATGGAACGACAGGACAGAACGCACTTGTGCAGGCAAGACAGTTTGCAGAGGTGGCAAATGTAACCGGTATCATTCTTACCAAGCTTGATGGTACAGCCAAGGGTGGTATTGCGGTGGCAATCCAGTCTGAGCTTGATATTCCGGTGAAATATATCGGCGTTGGTGAGAGCATTGACGATTTACAGAAATTCGATGCAAATTCTTTTGTGGATGCGTTGTTTGACATTCATCCGGATGAAAACTAACCCCACAGACTACAGGAGGAAAAATAAAAATGCTTACATTAGAGAGTTTTGAAGAAGCGGCAGAAATAGTTAAGCAGGTAACCCAGGAGACCAAGCTGGTGAAGAGCAGTTATTTCTCTGAACTCACTGGAAACAAGGTCTTCTTCAAACCAGAGAACATGCAGAGAACAGGTGCATATAAGGTGCGTGGAGCTTATTATAAGATCAGTACTCTTTCCGACGAGGAGAGGGGCAAAGGCCTGATCACAGCTTCCGCTGGAAATCATGCACAGGGTGTGGCATATGCGGCACACAAATACGGTGTGAAGGCCGTGATCGTAATGCCGACCACTACACCGCTTATTAAAGTAGAGCGTACAAAAGGGTATGGCGCAGAGGTTATTCTTCATGGTGATGTTTATGATGAGGCCTGTGCATATGCTCTGGAGCTTGCTGAAGAAAAGGGCTATACCTTTATTCATCCTTTTGATGATCCTGCAGTTGCTACCGGCCAGGGAACCATTGCTATGGAGATCATTCAGGAGCTTCCTCTTGTAGATTATATTCTGGTGCCAATCGGTGGAGGCGGACTTGCAACAGGTGTATCCACACTTGCCAAGCTTCTTAATCCTCATATTAAAGTAATCGGTGTAGAGCCAGCAGGTGCAGCCTGTATGAAGGCTTCTCTTGAGAAAGGGGAGGTTGTTACACTGCCCCATGTAAACACCATTGCAGATGGTACTGCAGTTCAGACTCCGGGCTCTCATATTTTCCCATATATCCAGGAGAATCTGGATGAAATCATCACGGTTGAGGATGATGAGCTGATCGTTGCATTCCTGGATATGGTAGAGAATCACAAGATGATCGTTGAGAATTCAGGACTTCTGACAGTGGCTGCGCTTCGTCATCTTGATTTCAAGAATAAAAAGGTTGTGTCCATTTTAAGTGGTGGAAATATGGATGTGATTACCATGTCTTCTGTAGTACAGCATGGCTTGATCCAGCGTGACAGAATCTTTACCGTATCTGTTCTTATCCCGGATAAGCCTGGTGAACTGGTACGTGTGGCTTCTATTATTGCAGAGAATCAGGGAAATGTTATCAAGCTGGATCATAACCAGTTTGTAAGCACAAACCGTAATGCAGCTGTAGAACTGAAGATCACTCTGGAGGCGTTTGGTACAGACCATAAGAATCAGATCGTGAAAGCGCTGGAGACTGCCGGATGCAGACCGAAAGTAATTCGCGCAAGTCTGTAATTGAAAAATAGAAGCATTTCCCCGCCTTGCAGTTAATAACTGAAGCAACATTACAAATGGTATGAATAAAGTTTGGTATGAATAAAGTTAGTTACTGTTCACTCCGTTCACAAAAAACACCTCGCGGAATGTTACCAGTGAACAGTAACTAAAGTTAGTCTATGTGCTTTGGGCGTTTTGCATATTCATGTAAAAAATGGGGAGTGTTTGCTGAAATGATTATAAATAAGTACAACTGTGTTGGTTAAAAAAAGGATCGGCATGGCGGTGAATATAAGGAGTAGCAAACTATGAAAAAAGTAATTTTAACAGGAGACCGCCCTACAGGCCGTCTTCATGTGGGACATTATGTAGGCTCTTTATCTGAGCGTGTAAAGCTTCAGAATTCCGGAAATTATGACGAGATTTATATTATGATCGCGGATGCCCAGGCGCTTACTGATAACGCAGAGCACCCGGAGAAGGTTCGTCAGAATATTATCCAGGTAGCACTTGATTATCTGGCTTGTGGGATTGATCCGGAGAAATCCACAATTTTCATCCAGTCTATGGTTCCGGAGCTTACAGAGCTTACTTTCTATTATATGAATCTGGTTACAGTAGCCCGTGTTCAGCGTAACCCTACTGTGAAATCTGAGATCCAGATGCGTAATTTCGAAGCCAGCATTCCGGTTGGATTCTTCTGCTATCCGATCAGCCAGGCTGCTGATATTACAGCCTTCCGTGCAACAGCAGTTCCGGTTGGAGAGGATCAGCTTCCTATGCTGGAGCAGTGCAAAGAGATCGTACACAAGTTTAACACAGTATATGGTGAGACACTTACAGAGCCGGAGATCGTACTTCCTTCCAACAAGGCGTGCCTGCGTCTGCCAGGTATTGACGGTAAGGCAAAAATGAGTAAATCTCTTGGAAACTGCATTTATCTTTCCGATGAGGCAGATGAGGTTAAGAAGAAGGTTATGTCCATGTTCACGGATCCGAATCATCTTCGTGTTCAGGATCCGGGAAATGTTGATGGCAATCCGGTATTTATTTATCTGGATGCTTTCTGCAAACCAGAATACTTCCCGGAATTTCTTCCGGATTATCAGAACCTGGACGAGCTGAAAGACCATTATAAGAGAGGCGGACTTGGAGATGTTAAGGTTAAGAAGTTCCTGAACAACGTTCTTCAGGCTGAGCTTGGCCCGATTCGAGAGCGCCGTAAAATGTGGGAGCAGCGTATTCCGGATGTCTATGATATTTTAAGAGAGGGCAGTAAGGTGGCTGAGGCAAAGGCAGCTGAGACTCTGAGGGATGTAAAGGCTTCTATGAAAATTAATTATTTTGATGATGATAGTTTGATTCAGTAAAATATGTGAATTTTAAGTTGACATTTCGTTGGTTATGGCATATGCTGATAGTAGCTAAGGAATGCGGTGAAATTCCATGCGGCGAAATGAAAGCCCCCAGAGTTGCAGCTCTGAGGGCTTTCTTGCTCGTTACGGTGAGTTGATCCGTTTAGGCTGTTGCTGCCTATTGTTTACCGTCCAGCCATTTGCATATGTAGTAGCTAACTACACCTGCTAAAACGGAAACAAGAAATGCGGTGAAAATTTCTTCCATGTGATTCACCTCCTTTCTGCTGGAGGCTCGGCAGCTTTTATAGTATAACATAAGGGCGGACAATTAGAGATAGCGTATAATAAATCTGGACATATAAAAAATATTGCATGTAAAGAAAAAACACTTGACACACATCGCAAAATACGGTATGATACCCAAGGTGATAACGAATGGAAAAGTTTGTAGAACGTACTTTGCTCTATGATTTTTACGGAGAGCTTCTTACGAAGAGACAGCAGCAGATCTACGAGAGTGTAGTTCTGGAGGATTATTCTTTAAGTGAGGTTGCAGAGGAACTGAATATCAGCCGTCAGGGCGTACATGATATGATCAGACGCTGTGACAAAGCACTGGAAGGATATGAAGAGAAGCTGCATCTGGTGGAGAAGTTTGTGAATATCCGGGGACAGGTACAGAAGATACATGAGCTTGCATCCGGATATCACGCTGATGATATTGAGGCAATATCCAATGTGATTTTAGAGGAGTTATAATTCATGGCATTTGAAAGCTTAACAGATAAACTTCAGAATGTATTCAAGAAGCTGAGAAGCAAAGGCCGTCTGACCGAAGAGGATGTTAAGATTGCTCTTAAAGAAGTTAAGATGGCACTCCTTGAAGCAGACGTTAACTTCAGAGTCGTGAAACAGTTCACGAAATCTGTACAGGAACGTGCAGTTGGACAGGACGTTATGAACGGACTGAACCCAGGCCAGATGGTCATCAAGATTGTAAATGAAGAGCTGGTTAATCTTATGGGAAGCGAGACTACAGAGCTTCCGATCAAGCCTGGCAATGATCTGACTGTCATTATGATGGCAGGTCTTCAGGGAGCTGGTAAGACCACTACGGCAGCCAAGCTTGCAGGTAAGATCAAGTCTAAAGGTAAGAGACCTCTTCTGGTAGCCTGTGACGTTTACAGACCCGCAGCGATCACTCAGTTGCAGGTAAACGGTGAGAAACAAGGCGTGGAAGTCTTTACCATGGGTGATAAACAGAGCCCGGTAGACATAGCCAAGGCAGCTGTTGCACATGCCAAGACGAATCAGCAGAATGTAGTGATCATTGATACAGCAGGACGTCTTCATGTCGATGAGGATATGATGCAGGAGCTTGCTGATATTAAGTCTAATATTGAGGTAGATGCTACAGTCCTTGTAGTAGATGCCATGACCGGACAGGATGCAGTCAATGTAGCCCAGACCTTTGCAGAGAAGGTTGGAATCGATGGAGTGATCCTGACCAAGATGGATGGTGATACCCGAGGTGGTGCAGCTCTTTCCATCAAGTCCGTAACTGGCAAGCCAATCCTGTATGTAGGTATGGGAGAGAAGTTATCCGATCTGGAACAGTTTTATCCGGAGAGAATGGCATCCCGTATCCTTGGTATGGGAGATGTAATGAGTCTGATTGAGAAGGCAGAAGCAGCCGTGGATCAGGAAGCAGCCCAGGAGATGTCCAAGAAGCTGAAGAAGATGGATTTTGATTTCAATGACTATCTTACCAGCCTTGAACAGATGAATAAGATGGGCGGAATCTCTAGTATTCTGAATATGCTCCCAGGTGTGGGAAGCAAGATGAAAGATGTGGAGAGCATGATCGATGAGAAAGCAATGGACAGAACCAAATCCATTATTCTTTCCATGACCCCACAGGAGCGTTCCAATCCGGGAATCCTAAACCTTTCCCGCAAGAATAGGATTGCCAGAGGCGCAGGTGTGGATGTTACAGAAGTCAATCGCCTTGTGAAGCAGTTTGAGCAGAGCAAGAAGATGATGAAGCAGATGCCGGGTCTCATGGGCGGCGGCAAAATGGGTGGTAAAAGAGGCGGCTTTAAGCTCCCTTTTTAACATAAAATAATTAAATTAACTAATAAAGAGAAAGTAAATTGGAGGAAAATTAAAATGGCAGTTAAGATCAGATTAAGAAGAATGGGACAGAAGAAAGCACCTTACTATAGAATCGTTGTTGCAGATTCCCGCAGCAAACGTGATGGAAGATGTATCGAAGAGATCGGAACATACGATCCGAACCAGGAGCCAAGCGTATGCAAGGTTGACGAAGAGGCAGCTAAGAAATGGCTTGCAAACGGTGCTCAGCCTACAGAGGTTGTTGCTAAGATCCTCAAACAGGCCGGAATCGAGAAATAATTTAAGGAGTATCTTAGAGGTTGCCAGAATGGTTCAGATTGCACAGTATTTTCTGTGAAAGTCGTGAACTGTAACCGGCAATTTTCAGGGGGTATTTCTGTGACGTCCAGATGAGGGCATTTTTGAATATGCTCCGGGGCGGGATCAGGGAGGTGTGTAATGAAAGAATTAGTAGAAGTAATTGCAAAATCTCTTGTTGAAAATCCGGACGAAGTAGTCGTTACCGAAACAGAAAAGGATGACGCTGTTGTTATCGAACTGAAGGTAGGACCATCTGATATGGGTAAGGTGATCGGACGTCAGGGCAGAATCGCCAAGGCCATCCGTACCGTAGTAAAAGCGGCTTCTTCCAAAAGCAGCAAAAAAGTGATTGTAGATATTCTGCAATGATAAGCAAGATATATGGATGCAGGAGCTGTGGAGACATGGCTCCTGTTTTTACTTATGAAAGTCCTGGACGGCAGACATATTCGTTTTTTGTAGAGGAGTTTTGAATGGAAGATTTATTAAAGGTTGGAGTAATTACCACCACTCATGGCGTGCGGGGAGAAGTAAAAGTATTCCCTACCACAGATCCGGAGCGTTTCCTGGATCTTGAATACGTGATTCTGGATGCTGGCAGAGAGATGAAAAAGCTGGAAATCCGTAACGTGAAATTTTTTAAGAATCTTGTGATCCTGAAATTTGACGGGATTGATAATATAAATGATATTGAAATGTACAAAGGCAGAGACCTGTGGGTTCCCAGAGAAGAAGCCCAGGAACTGGATGAAGATGAATATTACATCGGCGACCTGATTGGCATGGAAGTGGTTCTGGAGGACAACACCCATTTCGGAACCCTGAAAGATGTTATGGAGACAGGAGCCAATGATGTTTACGTAGTAGAGCTTCCTGATCATCAGGAAGTACTTCTCCCGGCAATCAGGGAATGCATCCTTGATGTTGACCTGGAGGAGAATGTGATGACGGTACATTTGATGAAAGGACTTTTGTAAATGAAATTCCATGTTTTGACCCTTTTTCCGGAAATGATCCGGAATGGAATGAACACCAGCATTACAGGACGTGCCATTAATGCAGGAATCCTTTCTGTGGAGGCCATAAATATCCGCGACTATGCTTTTAACAAGCACCAGAAAGTAGATGATTATACTTACGGCGGCGGTGCTGGAATGCTGATGCAGGCAGAACCGGTTTACCTGGCTTATGAAGCGATTGCCGAGAAAGCAGGGAAGCGCCCCCGTGTGGTTTATCTCACCCCGCAGGGACAGGTGTTTAATCAGCAGATGGCAAGAGACATGGCGAAAGAGGAAGACCTGGTTTTCCTTTGCGGTCACTATGAGGGAATTGATGAGCGTGTTCTGGAAGAAATTGTGACGGATTATGTGTCTATCGGAGACTATGTGCTTACAGGCGGCGAGCTTCCGGCCATGGTTATGATGGACTCTATTTCCCGCATGGTTCCAGGCGTGCTCAGCAATCAGGAGTCTGGCGAGACCGAGTCCTTTGCAGGAAACCTTCTGGAATATCCCCAGTACAGCCGCCCGGAAGAGTGGCATGGTAAAAAGGTTCCGGAGGTTCTTATGTCCGGTCATCATGCAAATATAGAGAAGTGGCGCAGAGAGCAGTCTATCATTCGTACAGCCAGAAGGCGTCCGGATCTGCTGAAAAAGGCAGATCTCACCAACAAAGAATGGAATTTTGTGCGGCAGCTGAAAAAGCAGTGGAAAGAGGAGGAATCCAAAGATGAGAACATCTGATTTTTACTATGAGCTCCCTCAGGAGCTGATCGCCCAGGATCCGCTGGAGGATAGAAGTTCTTCCAGACTTATGCATCTTTCTATGGCAGATGGCAGTATTGAGCATCGCCATTTCAGGGATATACTGGACTATCTGAATGAAGGTGATACTTTGGTTATCAATGATACCAAGGTTATTCCGGCAAGGCTTTACGGTCACAAGGAAGAGACTGGCGCAGTGATCGAAATCCTTCTTCTGAAAAGAAGAGAGAACGATATCTGGGAATGCCTGGTAAAGCCTGGCAAAAAGGCTCGTCCAGGTGCCAAAATCACATTTGGCGACGGCATTTTAGAGGGCGAGATCATCGACGTGGTGGACGAAGGCAACCGTCTGATCCAGTTCCATTATGAAGGCATTTTTGAGGAGATTTTGGACCAGCTGGGAGAGATGCCGCTGCCGCCATATATCACTCATAAATTAAAGGATAAGAATCGCTACCAGACTGTTTATGCAAAGAATGAGGGTTCCGCAGCAGCTCCTACAGCAGGTCTGCATTTCACCAAAGAACTTCTGGAACAGGTGAAAGCCAAGGGCGTAAATATTGCCCATGTAACGCTTCACGTAGGTCTTGGAACTTTCCGTCCGGTTAAAGTAGATGATGTAGAACAGCATCACATGCATTCTGAATTTTACATTGTGGAAGAAGACCAGGCGAAGCTGATCAACGATACCAAGAAAAATGGCGGACGTGTGATCGCAGTTGGAACTACCAGCTGCCGTACACTGGAGTCTGCAACTGGTGAGGATGGAGTCCTGAAATCCGGAAGTGGCTGGACTGAAATTTTCATCTATCCAGGCTATAAATTTAAGATGATCGACGGTCTGATCACCAACTTCCATCTGCCGGAATCCACACTGGTTATGCTGGTGTCTGCACTGGCTGGAAAAGAGAATATTCTGCATGCCTATGAGGTGGCAGTGCAGGAGAAGTACCGGTTCTTTTCATTTGGAGATGCGATGCTGATATTATAATCAAAAAATACCCCCGGAGCTTTCGCTCTGGGGGTGCTGAATAACATATTTTTTCTATCCGATCCAGGAACTTCTTTCCTGGATTTTTTTCATAATTCTGGTCTTTTCATCCCCTTCAGCAGGTGTTGGCTGGTAATTGTTATAGCCGTAAGCGGAGGAGATGGAACATGGGATGATATTTGTTACATTATCTGCTTTTACGCCGTCGTTTGAGATGGTAAAGGTCTGCTGGAAAATCATACTGTCCATGTCACTTGGGGCGCTGTTTCCGCCGAAGCAGAAGTTTCCAAGGCTGTATACAATATTCTTTCCTTTATATTCTTCAATTCCCTGAAGTACATGAGGATGATGTCCACACACAAGATCAGCACCAAGGTCAATGGCAAGATGTCCAAGTGTGGTCTGATTGGAGTCTGGAACGGTTTCTTTTTCATTTCCCCAGTGGAAGATAACGATGATCAGCTCTGCGCCATCTTCTTTTACCTTGGCAATGTTGTCTTTCAGCTGCTGTTCACGCTCTAGATGATCGTATAACTCATAGATTCCCACAAGACCTACTTTTACCCCTTTTATATCCATTACAGCCGTCTCATCATAGCCGAAATGAACAATTCCCTGGGCATCCAGGGCATCCATGGTATCCTGAAAGCTCTGCTCGCCGTAATCATGGCTGTGGTTGTTGGCTGTGTTTACTGCTTCTACAGAACTGCTGGAGTAAATTCCTGCAAAAGATGCGGGTGCTTTGAATGCGAAGGTTTTATCCTCGCGGCTGCTGCTGTCTGTGAAGGTTCCTTCATTGTTGGCGATAGTCAGGTCATCTGTTTCAAAAATGCTCTTTACATTCTGTAAAAAGTATTCTTTTCCATAATTTTCAAAATATGCATTCAGGCTGGTACTGTAATCGAAGGCTTCATCTGTACCAAGGGTACAGTCTCCCACAACGCTTATAGTAAGGGTGACTGGGGTGTCGTGCTTCGATTTTGTTGAAACAGTATCGCTGCTTTCGGAATCAGAAGATGAATCTGAGCTGTCACTGGAAGATTCTGCAGTCTGCTTAGCTCCATCGGCAAATGAAGAATCGTTCTTTTCGCTGTCAGAAGAAAGAGCAGAACCAGTTGTATTTTCGTCGGTTGCGTTGTTTATATTCGAAGAGTTTACACTCTTTGTCTTTCCTGCACATCCCCGGACGATCAGGAGCAGTACCACCAGCAGCAGGACACCACCTGCGGTCATACAGATCTGCCGGATTTTTTTCTGGCGCCGGCGGTAATATTTGGATTTTTTGTATAAATTCTTTTTCTTTTGCATACGTCTGTCCTCATATGGCTTTTGTATATGATGTCGCCGACAGGCGACGTGTTTGTTCCGTATAAACATTGAGGCAAAAATCCATAGGTCATGTTTTGAGTGAATAGCCCTGTGAACTTTTGCCTTTGATTTACATTACAATAATATTTATCTGAAGAATTTATCGTAATAACCCATCACGAAAATCAACAGTACAATAAGCGGCAGTACATAGGTAAGATATGGACGTGCCCACTTCGGGAATTTAATGCCGTTTCCTGTATCCGCTTCTTTGATGAAATTGTCCCATCCCCATCCGTAGCGGGTTACGCAGAACAGCAGGTAAACAAGGCTTCCAAGCGGAAGCAGGTTATTGGAGATGATGAAGTCCTCCAGATCCTGGATGGTGCTTCCTGCGCCCAGTGGCTGAAATCCGCTCCATACGTTGAAACCAAGTACGCATGGCATGGATAAAACAAAGATTGCAATTCCGTTTACCAGAACTGCCTTCTTACGGCTCCAGCTCCACAGATC
>NZ_JBCPGE010000047.1:0-2135 GCF_040914025.1 Ruminococcus sp. RTP21484sp1_RTP21281st1_A8_RTP21281_210402 | reverse complement strand
GTGTAGGGCTTACATTGTAAGCAAAGCATGCGGGGAAAATAATAAGTCCGGCCATCAGTGCCACGAAAGTATCCAGAATACCAATCTGGATGGATTCGCCCATAAGGCTGCGGTCTTTGTCGATATAACTTCCAAAGATTGCCATTGCGCCGATCCCAAGGCTCAAGGTGAAGAATGCCTGTCCCATAGCGGCATAAATACCGGAAAGCAGTCCGTTCTCTTTCAGACGGCCAAAATCCGGGAGAAGATAGAACTTAATACCCTCGATGGCACCTGGAAGCGTACAGCTCTTAACGCAAAGAACTACCATAATAGTAAGAAGACATACCATCATAACCTTTGTGATACGCTCAACACCTTTTTGCAGTCCCATGCAGCAGGTACCAAAACCGAATGCAGTTACGATTACCATCCAGAAGGTCATTTCTCCAGGATTGGAGAGCATGGTGTTAAATACGTTTCCTACCGCTTCTGTATCAAGACCTGTGAAGGTGCCGCTTGCTATTTTAAAGAAGTAAGCCAGCATCCAGCCGCCTACAGTGGTGTAAAACATCATCAGCATATAGTTGCCAAGCATGGCTCCATAGCTGTAAAGGTGCCATTTGGTGCCCTTTGGCTCAAGGAGATGGAAGCTTCTGGCAGCGGACTTGCGGCTTGCGCGTCCGACAGCAAATTCCATAACCATAATAGGCAGTCCAAGAATTACAAGGAACAGAAGATAGATCAGTACAAATGCTGCGCCGCCGTACTGTCCTGTTATATAAGGGAAGCGCCATACATTGCCGATTCCAATGGCGCAGCCGGCTGAAATGAGAATAAATCCAAGCCGGGATGAAAACTTTTCACGTTCTTTCATGTTGATTTCCTTCCTTTTTTCTATGTATGAATTCTGTGAAAAAGTATGGGACAAAAGTCTTTTTTACAGAAGAGCACACCTTTTAACAGTATAAGAATAAAATGGGTTTTCGTCAATAAATATCTTGAAAAAGAAGGGGGAAATGCTAAAATATATAGGATGTGCTTAAGGAGTGCCTGAGAGTCAGCTGTTTCGCGCCTATGGCGCTCCCGCAGCTGCCGACCGCATTCGTAATCCGGGCCATCGCCCTACTTACTCATACGGTCTAGCCCGTTCGATATCCAAGAGTTCGCTCGTGCAAGCATGGCTCATTTTTGGCTACCGTACGGGATTTTCATAATAAAATAGTAAATAAGAAGGGAAAACGACATGTTATATATAGGAAATCATACTTCATCATCTAAAGGCTATGCAGCCATGGGACGCCAGATTGTAAAAAATGGCGGCAACACGTTTGCATTTTTTACCAGAAATCCAAGAGGAGGGAATGCTAAAGCTATTGACCCTGCAGATGTGGCGAAGTTTCAGGAGATTGCCAGGGAGCATGAATTCGGCAAAATCGTGGCGCATGCGCCTTATACCTTAAATGCCTGCGCGGCCAAAGAAAATCTGCGGGATTTTGCCAGAAATACTTTTTCGGATGATCTGAAACGCATGGAAGCCACACCAGGAAATTATTATAATTTCCATCCAGGCAGCCATGTGGGACAGGGAATAGAGGTTGGAATTCAGAAGATTGCAGAAGTGCTGAATGCAGTTCTTACTGAAGAACAGACCACTACAGTTCTTCTTGAAACCATGGCTGGAAAAGGCTCTGAGGTGGGAAGCCATTTCCAGGAGCTTCGTGCCATCATGGACCTTGTAGAAAAACGCGATAAACTTGGAATCTGCCTGGATACCTGCCATGTGTGGGATGGCGGCTACGATATTGTAAACGACCTGGACGGTGTCTTAACTGAATTCGACCGCATCATCGGTCTCGACCACTTAAAAGCCATCCACCTAAACGACAGCCTCAACCCTCTTGGCAGTCACAAAGACCGCCACGCCAGAATCGGGGAAGGCCAGATTGGTCTTGATGCCCTTGTCCGTGTCATCCGGCACCCGGCATTGGAGGGAAAGCCTTTTATTCTGGAAACGCCTAATGATGATGAGGGTTGGACAAGAGAAATTGCACTTCTTAGGGAAAGATATTCAGAATAAATTGCTATTTAGTTGATTAAAAGTTCTTCAATGCGGACGCATTTGGACAATGTGTATTACTCACTCGCCGGCGCAA
>NZ_JBCPGE010000046.1:0-35044 GCF_040914025.1 Ruminococcus sp. RTP21484sp1_RTP21281st1_A8_RTP21281_210402 | reverse complement strand
GTCGTCGTGCCCGCCTCCGTGCGGGCATTTTTCAATTCAAGAGAGCGCCTCAGGCGGTCTTTCCTATAAAGTAAAAAGAAAGCTCATGCTTCCTCTTTTTGCTCATTCTCGGCATATTGCGCTTCCTCCCGTTTTCGTGTATGGTTTCGGGGCGATTTTCTGCAAAATTACAGCCATAGAGCCGCCTAAAATCTCCCGAAGTATCAGCGATAGGGTAGACTATCCCCCTATCAGATTGTCGTGTTTCGGTATCATTTCGGTGTCAGTTCGCCAGTTCTCCCCGGTGTCGTTCCTCCCCTGAATCTCACAGCGGCGTATCGCTCCCTTTGGTATGCTCGTTTTGGTAAGGGTTCCTCCATATCCCTGCCAAAAGTCATGGCACTACATCGCCGGGGAAGCATATCCCACACAGGCTGGTCATTCGATTGGAATAATCCATCGATGAACTACCTGTATCATAGAACATTTTTGTGCCCTGTGCCGTATGTCCACAAAGTAGGAATTAGGGGTAAAAATCAGAAATTTCCACGATTGCGGAATTGATATGGTATAATCAATTCAACGGTTATAAATGTCGTTAGAAAGGGGGAACTGCTTCAATGAACGGAGCTACTACAATACAGGAACGGCTAAAAGATTTACGATTAAACAAAGGATTAAAACTGGAAGAACTGGCAGAGCAAACAGGTATTTCAAAATCGGCTCTTGGCAGTTATGAAAAAGATGACTATAAGGAAATCAATCATGGCAACCTTATCCTGCTGGCAGATTTTTATGGGGTGTCCCTCGATTATCTCTTTTGCCGGACAGAGAACCGGGCGGAGATCAACACGCCATTAAGGGAGCTGCATTTGAGTGATGAGATGGTAGCACTTCTGAAAAGCGGTCGGATTAACAACCGTCTGCTCTGCGAACTTGCCACCCATAAGGACTTTATCAAGTTTCTTGCGGACATTGAGATTTATGTGGATGGAATTGCCACCATGCAGATTCAGAACCTCAACGCCCTTGTCGATACCGTCCGGCATGAAATCATTGAACGGTATCGCCCCGGCGAAGACGACCCCCATTTGAAAGTGTTGCAAGCCGCCCATATCAGTGATGATGAATATTTCAGCCACATGGTTCTGGATGACCTAAACCTGATTATCCGGGATATTCGGGAAACCCATAAAAAGGATAGTGAGAGTGCGCCCCAGACCACTGTTGCCAATGAACTGAAAGAAAATCTGGAAGCGGTCGAAAATTTCAAGGGCAGCCGTTTGGAAAAACTGGCAGTGCTTTACTGCAAGCAGCTCGGTATCAACTATAAAAATCTGTCAGATGAAGAATTTCGCTGGCTTATTCGGATTCTCCAAAAATCAAAGAAAACGGGAACGCCTATCAACCAGAGGAAAAAACGGTAAAGGAAAACCGCTGTTGCATGGTTTGTTGGATTCCATGTAGCAGCGGTTTGTGCTGTGGTTATTACTTCATTCGTTTTCTTAATATTCGGCGATAATTTGTTTCTCCCTTTGGTGCGTCCTGTATAATTTCCAACACACCATCTTCAAGCATTTTATCAATGCGATTGGAAATCCATACATCACTAATTCCAAGTTGATATTTTCCTAAAACATTACCTATGACAATAGCCATTTTGAATTGCTCTGGCTGTTCCGCAATTTCACGAAGAATGAAACTATCATATATATCTTCTGAAACGCTTTGCAATTTACCATTTAACATTGCACGCAAAGGTGCATTTTCATTTTGAAGTTGATTCCATTTCATAGCACAAGCTGAAAGAAATACAGGATTAGCTTTCTCTTGTAGAGTTATATAGTTTCCCCATTCGCCAGGAGAGACCTCGCCCCATGCTATTTTGGATGTCATAGTATTTTCTTTTCCATATTCCCATGTAGGTAACTTAACCAAATAAATTGTTGTCTGGCAGTTTAAGGGTTGAAGTTGTTTCATAAGCCAATACATACCACAAAGCTCATCTGGATTATAGCTATACCAAATGCGAATTTCTTCCCCAGCTACATATCGTTCAATCACTGAGGTCAATGTAGTTTTAATTTTCTGTATTTTTTCTTCAACCTGATAATCTAAATCCTCTACAAAGCAGACAGACAGCATTTTCTTGAAAACATTTTTCCGCTGTTCGCCAATTCCATTATCAGAAATATCTCCCACACTAAGAGCCATATCAAAACAATAAACATCACAGCTCTTGCCTCCCAATGGAATAGCATTCTCCCAAGCAATGCGTTCTTGTTCCTGTGCTTGAAGCTGTGCTTTTTTCATTTCATCTGAAGATGGAACACTCCCGTCTTCATGCCTCATAAATATTGAAACAGCACTTCCTCTATACTTTCCCTTGCCGTAAGTTTGGGCAATTTTCAAACTTCCACAGGCACTTTCACCAAATACAATTTCAATCATCTTATATACCTCCGATTTAATTGCTCCCGTTATGAATAAATCATCTCATGCAAAACAATTTCTTCTGCCCGGTTATGAATGTTATTGCAACGCTGCACCCATTCCATTTGGTGGGTACGCTTCAATTCCTCGGTTACGCCCTCGGCAGTTTTCATCTGCTCCATGATGGTGTCTAACCGTTCCTGTGCCTGTTCGTTCAGGTCTGCAAGATATGTCCACAATTCCCCGGTCAGTATCAATGTATTCAATCTGGCTGGGTGGACTTCCCTTAAATATTCCCGGTGCATCCGTCCGTACTTTCCGATAGGGCGGTGTTCCTCCGGCAGTTTCAAGTCCGGGATGTAATAATCTCCGACAAGGATATAATCAATTCCGTTTTCCGTTATTCTTGGTTTCAATTCGCTCATGTTCCTTACCTCCTGTGGAAGCAGGCTCGTCTGGTACTAACTCAATCACATCGGTAATCTCACAATTCAGCGTTTCGCAGATACGGGCTAATGTATCCATGCTGATGTGCTTTCCCTCTTTGCTCATGTTGGCAATCATATTTGTTGTCATACCAGCGGCAAGCCTTAAATCCTCTTTTCTCATATCACGCTCTAACAGTGTGTGCCAGAGTGGCTTATAGCTGATGTGCATATTGTTTTCCTGCCTTTCTATCTATACCACCGGGGCGGCTGCCCCGGCAGGAACTTTTCTCTTATTATAGCACCAATCTTGTGAAATCACAATTTATTCTTGTAGCCTGCCGCTGATACCGTCTGGATTGTGCTTTTCCTTTCGTTTTTTGTTCCAACTAATTAGCCATGAACTGTTTTATTCCTTGTGACTTTGCACCCGGATTGTCCGTTCCATATCCTTCCAGCAGATTGATCACTCCCCAGGCTGCAAGTCCGGCTCCGATCGCACAAACCAATGTTTTTAAGGTCGTAATTGCCGTTGTAAAAAATGCCATAAGTGTACCCTTGGAAAACTTACATTTTCCAGTCCTTTCTTAGATTTTTTCCAGAAAGGGAAGAAAACACTATATAAACCCTGCCTTTTGTGCTACACTAAGCATAGGATTTTCTACTTGGAAAATACCTCACACGTACAGTCGGTATATTCATTTTCGTCGATGGATACCGACTGTTCCTTTTTTCCAAATTATTCATGATTTCCTCCCATGATCCACTTCCCGACAATTTGTCGAGAAGTTACATCTGATACAATTCCACTTCATCCTCTGGTTTCAGTATCAGATTAGTACTCAGATATTTTTCAATATCAAAGGTATTCTTTTTGTTATAATCGGACAGATATTTGTAGTTTTTATGTTTGCAAATATCGTATTTATTTGAGAAAAATGGTCTGACACCTCTCACCTGCAGAATACATTTTCCCCCGTCCATGACTGCTATTTCATCCTGGCTCATCAACTCCTTTCCTGTTTTCTGGTAGTTCATTCCATAAGACCGCTGACTGCCTCTCGTATCCGATGTGTTATAAAGATCTATGGTTTCTTTTCCCAGGATCTCCGCTATTTCCTTTAATGTCGTTTTTTCCTTTCCACCTAGGAATAAGGTCGTATCACAGTTCCCTTCGATGGTATCGGCATTATCCTTATAAATTGCCTTAAGCTGAGACTTTGACTGCAAAATAATAGAAGCTGAGATTTCCCGGCTTCTAATCGTAGCAATCAATTTTTCGAATTTTGGAATTTGTCCGATGTTCGCAAACTCGTCCAGGAGACACCTCACATGAATTGGAAGTCTGCCTCCATATACATCATCAGCTCTGTCACAGAGCAGATTAAAAAGCTGTGTGTACATAATAGAAACAATAAAATTAAAAGTATCATCGGTATCTGAAATAATAACAAACAATGCAGTTTTCCTGTCACCAACCAGATCCAATTCCAGCTCGTCATAACTCATAAGCTCCCGCAGTTCCGCAATATCAAAGGGTGCGAGTCTTGCACCACAACTGATCAGAATAGATTTTGCTGTCTTACCAGAGACGAATTGTCAAGGACTTTTTAATCAAATTCACAAAAAAGGTGCCAGAAGCACCGTATGGCTCCTGACACCTCGTTTGATAGATTACATTTTTCCGTTCAGCAGGTCTTTGCAGAGATACGCATAGTCTGGCAGCTGGTTGATATATGGCTCCCAGCGCCGCTTGATTTCGGCTAATTCCAGCGGGTCGGCTGCTTCCAGTGCATGATCGTTGCCCGTCATATACAAAACATCCGTAGCAACATCGTCCAAACACCTGCCACAGAGATCGGCGGCAGATTCGATTCTGATACCGGTATCCACATAGACTGGATTTACGCCAATCGCCAGCCAGACATAGCCTACCTTGTCCGACCAGAGCAGTTCAAAATCAGGGCTTTGCCGCAGATGTTCCTCAAAGACCTCCTTTACTCGTTCAATTTCATGCTTCTCTTTTTCTGTGTAAAGCATTTTCGTGTCCTCCTTGACAAAAATTTTGGTGCGTACCATCATCAGTTTAGCACAAGGCGGCTTCGTTTATCAGTCTGTCACATCTGCTGAATTTCATTTTTGAGCATACGCTTGATTTTATCGCTCATGGTTTCTGTGCTGGTATTGCTGAAATGGACATGAACCTTGTAGGTTGTCTTACCGATTTTCTTTACCATCGCTGGCGTGTTTTCCGGCGCTCTGGACGCAGTAACGGCGTCTGCCACCTGCATAGTACGGGGTTCTTTGTTCATGGCGCTCCTTTCTCCGAACGGGTCTGTGCCGCCCGGTAAAAAATCAGTCTTGCTTACTGTTTACAATTTCTTTTGCTGTCTGTCGGGTAGCACCGGCATTTTCTTCCCGGAAATTCTTCCCGTCAAAAAGAATCGGCGCACACCGTTCCAGAATACGGTCATAGATACGGGCGTGGGCCAGGTCAGGCGGGTTCTTGAGTTCGGCCAGTTTCAGGTTGGTGGTGATGATCATGGGCCTGCGGCTGCGGTATCGGCTGTCAATGACGAAAAACATCTGCTCCATCGCATACTCGGTACTGCGCTCCACACCCAAATCGTCAATGATAAGCAGGTCGTATTCGTCAAAGCTGGCGATAAAGTCGGCCCTGTCTTCGGAGAACATCCCTGTCAGGCGGTTCAGGATGGTGGGAAAGTTCGTCATCAGCACAGGCACATCCCGGTCAAGTAGAGCATTGGCGATACATCCGGCGAAAAAAGATTTGCCGGTTCCCACATCTCCAAACAGCAAAAGCCCGATATTGCTCTTATATGCTTCTTTCCAGTTCTCCACATAGGCGCGGGCCTTGTCCATCAATGGGTTTTGGCCGTTGTCGTTGGCAAAGGTGTAGTCATAGAGATAGCGGTCTTGCAAGCCCTGTGCCTTTCGGCGTTTGATACGCTCCATGCGGCGCTGCCGTTCTTCAGCAGCCTTGCGCTGTTCCTCGGCCTCCTGCTGGCACTGGCAGATGCAGCGGGGCATGAAGTAGCCTGGTTTTCCAAAGCATGGCACAACGGTCTGCCTCTGGCCGCCGCACTTCTTACAGTGAATGAGGCCGTCTGCCGGGTCTATGTACTCGTCCCCGGCCAGTTCCACACCGGCGGCTGCCTTGTCGATCAGCGCCCGGATTTCTGCGGTAATCTCAATCATACGGTTTCATCTTCCTTTACGCTGTAATCCCGGTTGCGGGTGGGCGGGGCTGCTTTCTTCGCGTCCTCACCGGCCCAGCGCCGGATGGTGGCGGCATGGCTCTGATACCGCTTACCGGTAGAGGCCATGTATTCGGACAGCTTTTCGATGTACTGGCCCCATACAGTGGGAAAACTGGCCTGCAAGTCTGCCAGTTCCTCGTCCGTCAGGAAAACATTCTGGTAACGGCCATAGGCGCGGGCGGAGCGTCCCTTCTCTATCTCTCTCTTTATCTCTATCTCTTTCTCTAACTCTATCTCTATCTCTGGTGGACGAATGTCGGACAAATGTCCGTCGTTTGTCCGGGGCGCGGAAAGAGCCTTGTTTTGGAGCCTCGCCGCACGCTTTCGCTCGGCCTCGGTGGAGGACTGGCCGATCAGCAGTTCAATATTGCTCATGTAGAAGGTGCCGCTGTCCAGCACTTCCACAAGACCCAGCTTCAAAAAGATCTGCAAGGCTCTCTCCACAGTGCCGATCTGCTGGCGGGTAATGGTGGCGATCATCTGCGCCGTGTAGGGGATGTCCTCGTCAAGCTGGAGCCGCCCGCCATGTTTCAGCGATTTCAGATACAGCTTGAGCAGAATGTTGGAATATAGCACACCGTCCTGCATACTTTCCAACAGCACGATGGAATCATCGTCAAAATAGTTTTCTTTGAGTTTCAGGTAATAATATTTTCGGTTGTCTGACATAGGGTTCCTCCTTGGGGTTTCTCTTGGGATTCTGTACGCATTTTAAGGCCGTTTTAGGGGTCGGAGGATAAATCTATCAGCCTGCCTTTGACACCCTCGAAAAAATCCTTGATTTACAAGGGTTTTTCAGCCCCTAAAGCGTGACATTTCTCCCGTTGTTTCCGCTTGCGCTTTGCGGCGTTGATCCGCTTCATGCGTGCGGCACATTCCGGGCAGTATTTGGCCCTGTTAGAACCGGGGGTAAACAGCGCCCCACATACGGCGCATTTCTTAGCATTCAGCCGGTGGAACAGCGCCGTTTCCAGTTCCTTATCCTGCGGCAATACCGCCGCCCGAAACCACCTGCACAACAGGGAGTAGGAAATAGACTGGACACAGACACATTCCTCCCCATCGTCCAGGGCGATACAGTTTCCGTCGATGTAGTTACAGCACTCATGCACCAGCCTCCGCGCTCTGCGGTACTGGCGGTAATCCATGACAGGGATAGGTTCAGACTTATTGTTCTTCATAAATGATTTCTTTCATAGTGTAGCTAACCTCCTTGAATGAATTTATTTTTAAATATTCGTGCAAAGTATTGTTTTCTTCGTGCAAATGGCATATACTATAATTGCCAGCAGAAAGGGGTTGATCGTATGGCTGGAAATACCACAAACATCAGTATCCGCATGGACGCAGATTTGAAAGCGCAGGCGGACGCACTGTTTACTGAACTTGGCATGAACCTGACTACGGCGTTTAACATCTTTGTGCGCCAGTCGCTTCGTGAAGGCGGCATTCCCTTTGAAGTAAGGCTGGAACAGCCCAACAAGGAAACGATTGCTGCCATGCTGGAAGCGGAAAGGATTGCAAAAGACCCGTCTGTAAAGGGATACAATGACCTTGACGAGTTGTTTGCCGACCTGAAAAAATGAGGAAAACAAAGTACACCGTCAAGTACACGACCGCTTTCAAAAAGGACTACAAGCGGGCAATCAAGCGCGGCCTGAAAATCGAATTGCTGGAACAGGTCGTGGCGCTGCTGTCGATGGGCGAACCGCTGCCGGATAAAAACCGCGATCACGATTTGTCCGGCGATTGGGTGGGCCATCGGGAATGTCACATTCTCCCGGACTGGCTGCTCATTTACCGTATCGAGGATGATGTGCTGGTGCTGACGCTTGCCCGCACCGGGTCGCACAGCGACTTGTTCGGCAAATAAACCATCTGCCGCCGTATGGGAAAACCTGTACGGCGGTTTTTCTGTGTGCAAAAGGGTGTCGTGAAACGCGACGCACCTGAAAGGGGTCGGCAAAGCGCCGTACCCTTTACCGCTCCGGCCCCCGGTCGCGGGGCTTGTCCCGTTCCTGCCGGGCCAGTTGGTCGGCGGCCTTGCGGAGCCGTTCCACAGCTTTTAGCTCCTCCCGCATAGCTTTCATGTCGATGCTGTCCGTCTGCTTTCCGGCGGTCAGCTGGTCGATCTCCCGCTGCCATGCCTTCGGGGTGATTGCCTCGCCGTTGTCTTTCAAGTCTTTCAGATACCGGGTCGCTGCGTCATACAGAATCAGTTCCCGGCTGTGGCGCTGTTCAAACTGTTCCCGCTTTTCCGGCTTTACTTTGGCAAGCTGTTTGTGGATGGACTTGTACTGGTTGTACTGTTCCCACATCTCCCCGCGTTCGGTAAGAATGGCGATCCGGCGCTCAGCCTTGACGATCTTTCCCCGCAGGTCATAGTAACGGCTGTTCATATCAGCGATTTTTTCATGAAGCTGCTGCATAGACTGGATGCCGTTTGCCTGCAAAAAGCTGAATAGTGTAGCGCTTTCCTGCAAAGCCCGGATTTTGCCGGTGCGGGTGCGGGGAGCGTTCAACTGCTGCTGAGCCTCCCACAAAGCTGTCAAGCTGCTTTGCTGTGTTTGTGGTTTTTCCGTTTCGGCTTTCGACCAGCGATAAAGACGGGTAATGCGGGCTTTGATTTCTTTCAGCAGCTTGTTGTCGGCAACGATCTGCCGGTTTACTTCGCCCTTGTCGGTGCGGATGCCGCGCTTTTCCATTTGGCTGGTGGCTGGCCCCAGATGGACAGAGGGAATCTTATCAATGCCCTGCCGCTTGTAGCTGCGATGGTCAATGCGCTCCGGTCTGCCGGCAGATTCCAACGCCCGATTGGTGTAGGCCGCCCACGCTGCCCGCCAAATCTCCACATTTTCTTTATCGTTCCAGTCGGTCGTATCCTCTCTGTGATTTTTCCAACCGCCTTTCCCATCCGGGATACGCTGTCCATTCTCGTCCAGATCGTATGCCTTGCGGCACTTTGCGCCCCACTGTCCATTTTCTTTCAAAGGCCGGAGCGTCAGCATGATATGGACATGAGGATTGCCAGTTCCCTTGTCATGGATAGCAAAGTCGGCACACATTCCTTTGTCTACAAAGTTGTCCTTCACATAGGCGCGCACAAGGGCAAGCTGCTGTTCGCCGGACAGTTCACGGGGCAGGGCTGCTTCAATCTCGCGGGCAAGCTGGCTGTCCCTGGCTTTCTCGATCTGCTCCACGCTGTTCCAGAGGATAGATCGGTCTGCAAATTCCGGCGGCGCGTGGGCAGGCAGCATGATCTCCGCATGGACAATGCCGCCTTTCCGGGTGTAGTCGTGGGTCATTCCGTCCCATTCATTTGTCAGCTTGGTTCCGCTGCGGTAAGCAGCTGCGGCAACGGCAGAACGGCCTGCGCTGCGCTTGATGATACTGACGGGGATATGACAGAAATCTATGGGGAACACCTCCTTTCAGTGAGGGGATAACAGGCTCTGTGGAGCCGGACAAACGCAAAGCGGGTGTTTGGCTGCGCAGAGCGCACAAGGGGTTTGGGGAGCGTAGCTTCCCATCGCGGACGAAGTACGCAACGCCCCCGGCAGGGCGCACAGCACCGGCAACGGTGTATAAGTGCGCCCTTGTAAACAAGGGACTTATGGCGTGTCCCCGGATTTTGGCAGGTTTGCAGTCAATTCCGCAGCCCCCGGAAGATGGGACAGGGTAATCAGAAATGCTTTGACCTCTGCGCCGGAAAGGTCGGGAGCCAACGGGAAAATCCCCTCCAAAACGGCTCCACGCTCAATCAGGCGGCGGGTGCGAACCCTGCGTTCTTCGTTCCGCTGCTTGTTCTCCAAAATCTTCTTTCGGTTTTCAAGCTGCCGAATCTCCTTCAGGACTTTCTCCCGTTCTTCTTTTTGGGGGTGGGCTGTAATTTTTTCGTTCATGTCAGGCACCTCTTTTCTTTGGAAATACTCATAGATTGACCGTCCATTTCTGTCGAGCAAAGTACCGGCGCAGTCTCCGCAGTGCGGCATGGATGGATTTTCCCGCCTGTGATGGCGTGATACCCTCCATTGCGGCAATATCTTTCACTTTCATACCCAGCATATAGCGGGCATGGACACGGCGAGCCTGCATAGGCGGCAGGGAGGAAATGGCTTCATACAATCGCCGTATCAGTTCTTCGTATTCGGCCAATTCTTCTTTTTCTATCAGGTAGTCCTCCGGCGATGGCTGCGCCCAGCCGATGGCGGCATTTTCGATTCCATCGTTACAATCGAGGGAATAAAACGCCTTATACCGGAACATCTTGCGATCTCTGGCGGCCTCGGCTCTCTTGTCCAGAAGAAACGCTTCGACGATCTCATCGGACACCTCCACAAAAATGTCCTCTTTGCAAAATGGATAATATTGTTTGAGATTGATGGTCTGCATAGGCACGCCCTCACTCTGTTTGAAAAAGGACATCATAGCAACGGCGCATATTCCGCAGCCCCCGGTGGATGGCAACGCTGACCTTACTGCTATGGATACCCTCTCTCCGGGCGATTTCCGGCTGCTTGATACCGGCAATGTAGTAGGCGTGAACACGGCGGGCCTGTGTCGGAGTGGCATGAGCCAGAGCCACCGGCAGAGCTGCAATCAGGTATAGGCGGGTGGTCATTTCTTCTCGTTCCAGCAAAATATCTTCCGGCGATCTGCTGTGTTCCAGTGCGTAATTTTCCAGCCAGCTGTATGCGTCCAGAGAGTAGTAGGCGCGGTGGTAGACTTTCCGACGCTCATAGTTCTCCATCTCCCGCTTGGCCTGATACATCGCTGCCCATACCTCGTCCGTAACATCCACAAACTCGTCATGCCGGTAGTGGGGATACATCCACCGCAGATTGATTGTTTTCATAGGCTTACCTCCTGAAAATCGGAGAGGCGGACAGCTCGTCCGCTGTCCGCCCCTCGCTGAGATAAGGGAAATAATCCCTTTCACTTGGTAGCCAGAAAACAGGTCATTCGTTAAGCCTGTTCTCAAAGAAATTTATAAATTTTTTTCTGACCGCCTCCACACTTTGATACACAGCCACTTTGGAGCAGCCGCACAGCACACCGATCTCTGCAAGGCTCAGCCCGTCAAGCGCATAGAGCAGGAACCGGCGGCGCTGGGCCTCGGTACAGGTGTCCAGAACAGCCATCAGCTCATGCAGCGTTTCCATGCGGCAAAGGTATTCCTCCGGCGTTTCGCCGTAGCCCCCTACGCCCTCGGTGGTAATGATGTACTCGTCAAACTCCCGGCCATCCCAATGCCGCCGCTGTTCATGGAACAGGTTCTCCGTTTTATGATCGGCCCGGTCAAGAAATTCATAGACTTCCAGCGTAACCTCCACGGCCACAGCTTGTCCGTTATAATTGATGGTAACTTCCATCTGCCTTTCCTCCATTCAGATTTTTTGGGTAAATCTGAATGGGGCGGCGGGGAGCGGCACCGGGGATAAAGTTCGAGCCATGCTGACCCGATGTTCCGGCTCCACAGGGACAAAAAAGCGCCCGGACGGCATAAAGCCATACGAGCGTAATAGAGTATATTTTGCTGTTTAGTTACATGGTATAGTGCATACTTCTGACCGCATTGCTCCGCTGCTGGGAACAGACTTTTTTTAGCTGGTGCAGGTCATGGGTACTGTGAAAAAAGGCAAGCATAGACACGGCGGCAATCCTCCTATATGCCGCCGTGGATTTACACGGTGTTAGGTCGTCGGGTTTCTGCTTTTCGCAAAAAGAAACGGCGGCTCTGTTTTTTCAAAGCCGCCGGAAGATAGCATAGGCGCGTTAATAGATCTGCTTTACGACGGCTTTTTTTCTTTTGCCGTCGTCCGGCAGATTATTTTTTTATGAGTAAGGGCGAAAAATCAATCGTAATCATAAAATTATGGTCATGTATTTCAATTATTGGATTTGTACAATTCATCATAAGTAATAGCTTTTTCACAATGTAAAGTCCTTGTCCAGACGTACCATTACTTCTTGAAACATCTGCTACATAAAAGCGTTCCAACAGTTTTGAATATTCTTCTGTAGGAATAGATGCAACAGGATTTTTAATACAGAGTTGTACAGAATCTGCAATATTAATTAGTTGAATTACAACATTATTTGTAGTGGATGTTACCGCATTGAATATAAGATTTTGTATAATGCGAATACACGCCTTTCTGTCAGCATTAAGATAGATGTCCATATTAGGTATTTCTATTTTGGGTTCAATTCCATTAACGCTGAAAATCGAATAATTGTCTAGCAGGATTTCAGTAAGCAATGAGCATAGCTCAACCTTTTCATAGTAAAATGGATATTGTCCTGCTTCTAAAAGAGAGATTTGATAAAAGTCATCTATGAGACGTTCTAATCTCAATGCTTTTCCGGATAATGCTGAAATATATTCCGCTCTTTTTTCATCAGGCGCACTTGATAGAAGTTGCAAATATCCGCGAATGGAAGTTAGTGGTGTCCGTAAATCATGAGAAAGGCAAGAAATATTCTCTTTTAATTCATTCTCCTTTTTTTGAATTTCGCCCAGATAAATATTATCTTTTGATACAATCTGATTTATGATTTCAACCAAATGCTCTAACCGCCTATCAGATAAAGACACTGTAACTAACTTTTTCGTTTTTCTATTCAGAATAGCATTTAGTTGGACGATTACTTTATATATCTGTATTTTCCAGTTAATTAAAGAAATTGAAAGGATAATGACCAATGCTATCAGAACAAGAAACATAATCGCCCAACCCATATTCTACCTCCCTTTTACTTGATTTCTTTTCTAATCATAATAAGACCGCCAACAATCAAAAGAGAAATGCACCCTATGAAATAGAATGGTAAATGCTCAATAATACCCATTGTGCGACAAGAGCTGAAATTCATCCAATAGTACATAGGATTTCCATATACAAAAAATTTTAAGGGTATTGAAACCGTCTCCATATCACTCCATAGCATTAAGTAAACAGACGCTCCACTGAATACATATAAGCAGCAAATCCCTGTTACAATCCCTGTATTTTGAATAACGACACATAAAAAAATAGAAATGCTTTCTAATGCTAATAAAACCGTTCCGCAAGCAAGAGCCCATCCCAAAAGGTTTATTACTTCACTCGCAGTTGGAATGTAACCGGATTGTATGATTTCAATAACGAAAAATGTAGCTACAAAAATCAGATACGTTATCAGAGACACCACCAATATTGTAATCGCTTTGGTGTAGTAGAGAATAGTTCGTTTAGTGCCGTATGCAACAGATAATTTGATTGTACCCGTATTATATTCTTTTGTAAAAAATATGGTTGCAAATAAAATGCCAATAATCCAGAAAAAGGCTGTATATGCAAGAGATGAGCGGGCAACAGTTTGAAACGTTGGTATTTCACTAGATAGATAACACTTAGCTTGAAATCCGATTACACTTTCTGTTCCATCTCCGGCTCCAAAAAAAGTCATGTCACCAAGTGCAAAAGAGACCATTATAACCGCCGCACATACGCCTAATATAGTTATCAATATCTTTGAGTGACGCAATTTATAAAATTCAGCTTTAAAATGGTTAATCATTTTGGCACCCTCCTATCAAATTAGTGTAATAAGTTTCAAGACTATCTCCAGATTGTGCTAACTGATAAATCGTAATATTATTTGCACTTAGCAACGCTGATACTTTTCCGGCATTTTCAACATAATCATATAGATGAATACTTTTGTCTGGCATAACAGAAAAATTTGAAGTATTCAGTTTGCTTTCCAATAAAACACTAGCAGCAGCTACATCATTCACTTGCAACAACAAATGCTTTTTGCAGCGTTTGTCTAACTCTGTAGCGGTAATTTCCTGTAAAAGTTTCCCCTCATGTAAGATACCATATCTATTTGCTAATTGATGAAGTTCCGTGAGAATGTGACTTGAAATCAAAATAGTGATTCCACGTTCTTTATTTAGTCTTTTGAGTAAGTTTCTTAATTCGATAATTCCAGTAGGGTCTAGTCCGTTAATTGGTTCATCTAGTACGAGAAATTCAGGATTCCCAAGCAAAGCGATTGCGAGAGCTAGTCTCTGCCGCATACCCAAAGAGAAATCTTTTGCTTTTTTCTTTCCGGTATCTTTCAAACCAACTAATGCTAAAGCATTATCAATGCAACCTTTTCCTGGAATACCGCGTTGCAAACGTTGTACCTCCAAATTTTCATAGGCTGTCATATCAAGATAAAGAGAAGGGCTCTCAATAATACAGCCAATGCGCTCACGCTGCTTTGCAAGTTTCTTATTGCTTTCACCGAATAAAGCAATTTTGCCAGTAGTAGGTTCCGCCAGTCCGGTTAGTAAACGAATCATTGTTGTTTTACCGGCACCGTTTTCTCCGATAAACCCATAAATATCTCCTTGCATTACAGACATAGATACTTGATTTAGGGCTAGTGTATTGCGATACTTTTTTGTGATGTTGATAGCTTCAAAAACTGTTACGTTCATATTTTCACAGCTCCTTTCTTGTTATTTAGTATCGCAGACAATTCCTTGAATAATCTAAAGGTAAAGCTAAAGATTATCTAAAGCTCACTTTGCAAATCGGTAACCCAAGCCCCATATGGTCTTAATTCGGCAGCCTTCGCCCTTTAATTTTTTTCGTAAGTTACTTATATGTGTGTTAATGACATCATTATCCCTTGCAAATGGTTCTTGCCAAATACTTTCATAAAGATTTTGCTTAGAAAAGACTTTATCAGGATATTTCGCCAGTAGTTCTACGAGTTGATACTCTTTTGCTGTAAGCACAATAATTTCGTCTGCAACAGTAACTATTTTTGAAGATGTATTAATGGAAAGTTCTCCAAAGGTCAAACAAAGATTGGGAGTATCTTTTTGACTTCTTAGCAAATTGCGTTCAATTCGCGCTAGTAATTCGTCCAAATCAAACGGCTTTGTTAAATAGTCATCAGCACCCAAGCGTAGCAGTTCGACTTTGTTGAATGTTAAACTTTTTGCAGAAACAACAATTACAGGTACGTCTGAAAATTTTCTGATATTTCTAATTAACTCATCTCCACTGATAAAAGGAAGCATTAAATCTAAAATAATTAAATCCGGGGATAATTCTTTTATACGTTCAATCGCATTTGCACCAGTAAGTGTGAAGAAGACTTGATAATTGTACTTTTCCAGATGGTCTTTTATCATAACGCAAATTTCTTTATCATCTTCGATAATTAAAACATTATTCATGTTGAAACTCCTTCCTGCGTCTATCAGTCGGCTTTTCTGCGTTCTTTGGGATCAGCCAAACACCAGCCATCTTCACAGCGCCGGGGATACGCCCACCAGCACAATAATAATTTACCCTACGAGGTGTCACGCCCCACTTCTCGGCGGCCTCTTTCAATGTCATATAGTCCATTTCGCACCTCCACAGAGTACATTATAGTTCTCTTTCTCGAACAATGCAAGGAACGAAATGTGAATTATAAACTTCAACCAATCTGCATATAGCAACATTCCACGGGCGAAGTATGAATTATACAATGTAACTGGGTGATGTTATATGGCGAAAGTTGAAGATTGTCCCGGTTTTGAAACCTTCGGTGCAGATGTCAAAGCTGCACGAGAGGCAAAGCGTCTGGCACGAAAAACATTGGCAGAAATGGTTGGGATTGAATGGCGGTATCTTGCCAACATTGAGAATCAAGGTGCGATTCCGAGCCTGCCTGTGATGATCCAGTTGATTAAGGTCTGCGGACTTCCCGTGGAACGGTATTTTAACCCGGAGATTATACGAGAAGAAAGCGAACAGCGGCAACGGGTCAGCCACAAGCTGAAGCTTTGCCCTGAAGAATACCTGCCGATTATCGAAGGTGCCATAGACGGGGCGCTCAAAATGGAACAGACTGCGAAGCAGAAGGAGGACGCATAATCGCGGCCTCCTTCTGGCGTTTCTGTATCATGTTTCCCGGCACTTTTCCAAAAGTTCCCGGCACCTCTGCTGGATTTCTCCGGTTTCTGTCACAGTCAGGTCACGGTCATTTCCGGTAATCTTATCTTCCAGAAAGTTGGCGTATGTACCCAACAAAGCGTTCCGTAAATCCTCCGGGGTTTTCTGTATTTCAGCGCTGTACCAGTCATTCCGGTGGGGTTCCCATGCCATCAATGTATAACCGTGGCTGGTCTGAACCACCTCATACAGAGGATCATCATCCAGATATGCCTGAAACACTTTCAAAATCTTTTCAAAGGTCAGCATTTCCCGCACCTCCCATTCAGCTGCAAATCAGTTCCCTGATTAAAATTTCCTCAATCTGTGCCGTTAATGTGTTCATCAGCCCCACCCAACGCATGGGGTCACAGGCTTTCAGTTCTTCCGTGACACCCGCAGTCTCCATCATGTGAGGCAACATAGTTTCCACACGCCCCTGTGCTGTCCGCTCAATCTCTAACAGGTGTGGATACAGCTTCTCGCTCATCAGCAGATGGTTGTAGAGAATGGGGCGATGTTCCTTTAGGTAGGATTTTCGCATTCTGCCGTACTTGCCGATAGAAGTTTCCGGCTGTTCAGAAAGTTTTAGGTTTGGTATATCATAATCTCCACAACGAATGTAAGTCAACTTACTCATATTCATTCTCCTTTGCTTCGTGATGATTAGACTGCTGCGCTGGCTGCTATGCTGCCTTTACGCGGTTCTTCTTTTGGTAGCTGACCGATAGTAGAAAAAACACCTTTTTTCATATCCTCAGCCCGGATCAGGGCTTTCTTAGCGTCCATTTCCGCTTTTTTCTTCGCCTTGATTTTGTCCTCATACTGTTTCTGTGCGCCGCTGGCTTTCCGCTTCAAATAATTCTGATGAAGCCTGTCCTTGCGTTCTTCTTTTTTCCGCAGTTCTTCCTGTTCCTCCGGGGTTAAAGGAACCGGCTGTAAGGATGGTGGGATATAGCGTCCTAAAAAATTGAAGTAGATTTCAATTTCCTGCGTGGTGTCCTGACTACCTTTTCTGGCGCGTTCGTGGACAAGGATTTTCTCTACAAACTCATTGAGCATGGTGTTTGTCAGCGTGTCAAAATTCTCGTACTTATCAATCAGGGCTATAAATTTCTCCGCTGATTTCTGGCTTTGCTCGTAGCCGGTAACAGCCTTTTCCAGCTCCGCAATTTCAATCTCAAGTGCGTCCTGCTCTTTGGCATACTGTGCATCAAGCGCCCTATATCGTGCATCCGGCAGCTTGCCGAGGGCATTGTCCTCATAGATTTTGCAAATCAGTTTTTCCAGTTCTCCGGCTCTCTTTTGGGCAGCAGCCAGACGCCTGCGCTTTTTCGATATATCGGCACTCTGTTGAGCAACCTGCGTCTCCTGAACAGTGTGAATAAATTCCGTCCGGTCATTTCTCGAATATTCAGCGATAGCCCGGAGCGTGTCGGAAACCAATGTCAGGACAGCACTCTCATTGATACGGTGTTGTGTAGGGCATAGTGTCCCACACGGAACTTTGGTATAATTGGAACAGGTATATTGAGAAACCCGCTTGCCATTGTTGGTGCGGTGGACATACATCTTGCCGCCGCAATCGGCACAATAGAGCAAGCCTGTGAGGGGAGCCGCTTCGCCCCAGCCGTTTGGATAACGCCGTACATTGCTGCGGATTTTCTGCGCCAAATCAAAGGTCTGCTGGTCGATAATGGCTTCATGGGTATTCTCAAAGATCGTCCATTCGTCCTCAGAAACATAGTGGCTTTTCTTGTCCTTAAAGTGTTTGCGGGTCTTGAAATTGATGGTATGCCCTAAATACTCTCGTTTTTTCAAAATGTTCACGATGGTAGATGATCCCCATCCACAGGGGTCTTTGACCGGCTTTGAACGGTTCACACCCTCGTTGAAGCGGGCAAGGTGTACGACAGGAATTTCAATCCGGTCTGTGGATAATTTGCAGGCGATCTGGTAAGGCCCATATCCCTCCAGCGTGAGGGAGAAGATACGGCGTACCACTTCGGCAGCTTCCTCATCTACCAGCCAATGCTCCCGTTTTTCGTCCCATAAGTAGCCGTAAATCACAGTGCCGGTCAGGTGCTTGCCACTCATGCCTTTTGACTTAAACACAGATCGGATTTTCCGGCTGGTGTCGCGGGCGTAAAACTCATTCATGATATTGCGGAAGGGCGTAAAATCATCGTCGCCTTTCAGACTGTCCACGCCATCGTTGATGGCAATTAACCGGACGCCGCGCTGCCGCAAAATCTCCATGACCTGGCCGACTTTCAGATAGTCACGCCCTAACCGGCTCATGTCCTTGATGACGATTGCCTCTACACGCCCTGCCTCCACTTCCTCCATCATCGCCAAAAATCCGGGGCGGTCAAAACGGGTGCCTGAGATACCATCATCGGTAAAGTGCGTAGGGTTGGGCAGCCCATTCCGGCGGGCAAAATCCTCTAACATCTGCTTTTGGTTGGATATGGAATTGCTCTCGCCCTGTAACTCATCGTCCCGGCTCAGGCGCTCGTACAGTGGGGTAATTTTTTCATTTCTCATGGCTGTACCTCCTGAAACAAAAATGCTCTAAGTGATTGCTTCACTAACCATGACAAAATCATGATTAAGAAGTCACTTAGAGCATATATCACCGGCAGCTAGCTTGTATTTTTTGTACTGCCTTACTGCAAAATGGTTCGGGTCTTTCTGCTCCAGTTCATCAAACATCAGATCTACTGGATTCTTGAAATTCTCATCATCTTCCCTGGCTTCTGACACATTGATCATTTCCAACAGAGTATTAAAATTCTTTTCTTCTTCCCTGCCTTCATACCAGATATAACCAATCAGGGCACAATAATAGAGTTTTTCCGCCTTTACCCAAAAATCCTCACCTGATTGCTGCCCTTCACCTTTGGTATTAGCAATAATGGTTGTTACCAGTTTTAGAATATCTTTTTCACTGCGGATATATACAAATGGATTATAGTGCATGGATTTTTTGAAGTTAATTGTATTCAAAACTTTGATTTTATACGGTTCGTATATAACTTTTCCCTCTTTGTCCCGCACGATTTTTCCATTCTCATCCGTCATCGGACTGCCTTTTGCCAGCATACCGCCAACCTCCAGAAGCACAGTTCCCTTTGGATCAGTAATCACATAGGAGCTGTGCATCTGCATAATGTTAGGCTTTACAAAAAATCTGGTTTTTCCAGAACCAGAACCGCCAATTACCAGAATGTTTTTATTCCTGGCGTATTTCGGATTCTTTGGTCTGCTTGACATAGTAAGACTCTCTGTTTCTGTGAGAATAATATTATTTTCAAATTCAGGATCAGCATATGGTCGTATATCTTTTTCTGTTCCCCATCTGGCAGAACCATACTCCACACCCAGCCGATATTTCCTGGCATTTTTCGTGCGGTAAATAATAACAAATTTTACAACCACGCCTCCTGCGATTCCCCAAAACAGATCCATATGATTCAAACTTGGCCAGAGATTCCGAAACGCCAGTTCAAAATAAGTAATAGTATTCATAAATTTATCCCAGGAAGTTGCTCCGGTGTTTACCCGATACAGCCAGGCAATCTTATTGAAAAAATAAGCAAACATCAGATAGGGGAAATTAGCTAAAAACAGCTTTTTCTGATCTGCCCTCTTCAATTCACTTGCCTTATCCGTGATCAGATTTTTCACATCCGCAAGCATTTTTCCTGGGATACTCTCTGAAGAAAAAACAGCTTTTCCAGATATTTTTCTCTTTTTCGGAGAACCTCTGATATGCTGAACTTTTCCTCTTTTTTTCTTATGCTGCTGTTTTTTCTCCGTCATAAACTCTGCCCTCTGTCTTTCTGCTGTTCTCTTGCTCGTTCTCTGTTCTTTCCTTTAGACACAGTATCCTTAAAGTGCATGAGTTTTTTCATAATAGATGGTTTATCCTTTTTGTTCATCTGGACACCTAAATATTTCTTAAATGCTAGATTCATCATTTCTGTATCCTGCCCTTTAAAAAACACATAGTAGGTCGGTGGCTTGGTTGAACTGTCTTTTTTCAAGGCAAAATCTAAGCGGTATTTCTTCGCCACACGTTCAAAAGACTTGATATTTCCATCTGTGATCTCAATATTAGATAAACCAGAACCCTGGCTTTTCAATTCTTTGTATGACTGTTTTCCAACCTTATAAGGATTCTTTCCCTTTTGCTTCTGTCCTGACAGATACTTCCGCAGCATATTTTTTAACACGTCGGCAGTCACTCTTGCAGTTTTAACCGACAATGCGATTGTTTTCTGTGTAACTTCTTCCTGCAATTTGCACGCCTCCTTTCGATTCTGATCAGCAAATTACGGTGGTACTAACAGATGGTGTAGGTATATTTTCACTCGAATTTGGCTCCTTTCCACTTCCCGACAAATTGTCGAGAAGTACTCTTTTAAATATAAAAAGCCGGCTGATTCCAATTTCTAATAAAATGGACCAACCGGCTACAAATTCTCTATTTCGTTTTTTCATTAATAAGCTGTTTTTTTATGAATACCAGCATTGAAATGAACTCAATTAACAACTCATATGCACTATGTATATCATCCGTTCCATATTCAACAATTCCATTATGCAGAATATTATTTCTAAACGGAATTCTTTTATCAATTTCCTTTTTATAAGCGTCAGTATTTGCAAACACTACATATGTAATTCCCATAACGTAAAGTTTTCCCACACTCTCAGAAGACATTCCCTCATTTTCATCTATAGACATTCGTTTTACTATTTGTTTCACTTTTGAATAAGGTTGTTTCGTGTAATTTAAAGTATTATATATTAACGGTTCTATATGTGATAACAATATTACTAATTTTTCACGTTCACTTATGGATGGATTGCTTATAATACTTTTTATATAACAATGTAATTTATTTTCTTGCTCATAATACTCCATAAGTTCTTCTTCCGCATCTTCTTTATCAATAAGCCCATAACTGTCTACCAACCACCAGACATCTTCATAATTCAAATCATAATTACTTAGTTTTTGAACGTTTGCAAAAAGTTGCGTATTCTTAACATCATCTGGTATATTTTTTAAAAATTCTGTCAAACTTCCAAATAAAGTATCTGGTATATTTTGTGAGAAACGACTTATTTTTTTTGAAAACTCAAGTAACACATCACCCAATTTATCTGTATCTATAAAATGATCTTCTTTATTCATCAGACCCTCCCTCTACTTATTTGTTCAATTTATTTTATTATAACCAATCATACTTATTCTGTCATTTATTTCTTAAACTCAGTAATAAATATACAGTACTGAATTGCATATACAACTTTCCTTCTTCCCAATCCATCTGATCCATCAGCAGACACTGGAATAATACATCTACATCCTGCAATTTATAAATCCTGTTGCACGTTTCTGACAAACCTTTCAACTCTGGAACCTCTTGCATTGCGTTTCGCCTGTGCATAAGGCATTGCAGATATAATGCTTCCAGATGTTTCTGACTGAAAATAAGTGCTGTGATATCCTGTTCATTAACAGTACATTTACGTTTTTCTAACTCTTCCTGGGAAATATCCAGAAAACACCGGATATTTTCGACATATACATCTCCATCAAATGTTGGATGCTTTTTCTTAATCCATCGTTTCGCCGCTACCTCCATATTCTTTCTGTCTCGAGCAGATCTAGCACTACGGAAATTCAGCCTTTTGCCCATTTCTGCATAGATATTACTTTTCACCTGCCGATCTGCCAAAGCTGCGTATTCTTCATTGCGAAAAAAATAATCTAAAAGTTGGTTCATCTTAGCCTGACTATCTACCAAATGATAACATTCCTCAGAAAACCCCAAACCCGCAAATGCAACTGGCGCACTTCCTTTTTTGATTTCTTTTTCAATTACTCTCAAAATGTCTCTCTTTGATTCCATTTCTTGCTTTCCTTTCTCTTCTTCACTTTTCTGATTCTGTTCACAGATCATCAATAAGTTTTCATCTGCTCTTTTCGCTGTCAGTGTTAATGAATAACAAACCAAAACCAGAAACAGTGATATCAATGCACTTCCTACACCAATCATAAAAACTTTTCCCCCTCCAATACATGAAGCAATCCGTCCCACTTAAAAAACGGACTGATTTTTTTCAGCATAGCAATCAAGTCCGCTTCATTTTCTATTTCAATATCCAAAAATTCTATTACACTAATTTCAAGTCCATCCGCAATTTTCTTTAATTGTTCTACTTTCGGCTTTCGTATGCCTATTTCATACTTCCGAATTGTATTCACATTAATTCCTGTTCGTTCTGCAAGCAGTTCCTGCGATAGCCCTCTCTGTTTCCGAAAATAACGAATCTTTTCATTTATCTCCATGTCTTTCATCTGTTGAACTTCTCGACAATTTGTCGGGAAGTTGTTCCCTTTCCCAGTTTTCTTTTCCTTCATATCCATACATAGATATTTCCTCATCCAACAGCCTTGCAACCATAAAGCAACAAGACAGCAAAAACAAAAGCACTATTCCTGCTATAATAATTATTATCAAATCAATCACATCTCATTCTCCTATGTAAGCGGTACAGAAAAAGCAGCCTTGACAGACTGCTTTTTCAATCACTATATTCTATTTTTGTTCTCATGTAAAAAGGCTTCCGAAATTGTGCGAATCCCAAACGCTAATCCATCTATGTAAGCGTCTCTCTGTTCTGTTTGTTTAAGATTTAAAGTATATTCCTTGTAATCCTCAAACATTGCCTGCAGATCCGGACTCATTAGACTTATCATTTCCTTTTCTAATGTTTCACACAGTTCCTTTGTCTCTTCATAACTTTTACTTTGTGTTTCACATTGATTCATTGGATAAATGCTATAATACAATTTTTCCAGTTGCTTTTCGCTCATTTTTGATCACCATTTCTTTCAGTCTTTTTATGATCCATATAATTCCAGAAATGCCGTTTTTTAGCAAAATGCCTGCTACAGCTAATAATCTCCAGGCAAGAACCCCTATTCCAATCAAACTTCCTACCATCAGTTTAAGTACCACCAAACCAAGCATTTCCCCTGTCCCCACATTTCTTGGAACGACCAACAAAAACATTTTCTGGATTCCGAAAGGTATTCCCACAAAAAGCAATAATTTTCTCCAGTCTAATATTTCACCATTCATGCACATAGGGTGAACAATTAAGCAGATAATCATAGCTATTGCACCAGGAATTATCAATTTTGTTATAATTTCTTTTCCTCTCATATGCCACCTCCGTACATATCATGATTTACTTTTGCCTGGTAATAATTGCCTATTGTCGTTATTGAATTCATAAGACAGGTAAGCAAGTACGCTTTTATGTTCTTTACTTCCCTGGTATTCTCATGTAGACAGTCAAGTACATACTCTATGTGGCTTTCTTCCAGCAACAATAATCTGCTTTTTACGAACTGATATGGGTATTTCACTCCACTGATCGTAATATTCTCACGTTCTATGCTGATTGTTTCCACAATTAGTGCCACAATTTCATCCAACTGTTGCTGTTCCCCTAATCTGCATCGTTGTACAAGACAGTCATATTCAATATTTCTTTTTACAAGCGCAGTATTCATCTGGAATAGTTCCATCTCTTCCATCAAATCCATTGACTGCTGTTCGGAAGAATCTGAAAGATTGATAAGATCAGTATTACTTCTGTCAGTATTACTAATATCAGTATAATTATAATTAGTATTATTAGGGTCGGTTTTTCCGACTTCTGTACTTCGGTTTTTCCGAACTCCAGACTTCGATTTTTCCGACTTCCAGACTTCGGTTTTTCCGAACTCTTGACTTCGACTTTCCAGAACTCCAGACTTCGGTTTTTCCGAACTCTTGACTTCGGCTTTTCCGACTTCTTGACTTCGGTTATCATTCTCTGCCGAATCTAATACTTTTTCTTTTCTATATACAAAGCTCTTTACATAAATAATTGTTGGTTTTCCCAATCCTCTCTTTACTCTTTCAATCAAACCAATTCCTTTATCAGTATCTAATTCTGCAAGAATTTTCACACCTTTGTCTTTTCCGCAGTTCATATATTCCATCACTTGTTCCAATGTAAATATGATATAAACTTTCCCCTCATTGTCCACCCAATTATTTCTGATAGACAAAGCCATTCTGTCCAGCATCAGCCCATAAAGAACCTTTGCATCGCTGGACAGATTACGGAAATATTCATCTGTGAATAATACTTTGGGAATACGGTAAAAAGCAAACTGTTCCGATTCATAATCGTGAAAATAACCAAACTCTATTTTTGTGCTTTCGGATTTTGCCATTTTGCTTTCTCTCCTTCCCTCGTTATTGGCTTTTCTTCCAGTTATCAAGCAGTTCATAGATAACCTGTTCAATCTGTTCTCTGTTATATTCCTTTGGGAAATACTTTCGTATTTTCTTTTCAGTTAAAGTAACTTTTCCTGTCTCTGTTTTCTTTTCATTCAGAATAAGCTGTACCGCTAATTCTGTCAGTTTACCTTCACCGCTGTATTGCTTCAGTTTTGTTGCCATTGAACCTGTAACAGAGCTTGCTCCAGACACTATGCAGTCTTTCACCCAAATCTGCTCCGTTTCTGATAAATAGGTTAATGAAACACCTACTGTAAAATTAATCTTTCCTTCATCCAACAATTTCAGCAATTCCGGAATAAGACAGGTCAAGCGTATGTAACGCTGAACGGTTCTTCCACTGTCACCGGCAGCCTGTCCAACCAGATCTGCACTGTCAACAGAAGCTGCGTTTTCGTCTTTTATGCCCTGATGTTTTATTGCATCCATCTTCATTTTATAAGCATATGCCTTTTCGCTTGGAAGCAAATTTTCTCTCTGTATATTAGAATCCACCATAACGATTACGGCTTCATCATCGGTATAGTTCCGTATGAGTACTGGCATTTTACTTTTTCCAGCCAGTTCGCAACCACGTTTTCTCCTGTGACCAGCAATCAGTTCATATCCTCCCTCTGCGCGAGGACGTACCAATGCAGGATTTAAGATGCCATAATTCTTGATACTTTCTACTGTTTCAGCCATTTTTTCATCATCACTTACATGAAATGGATGATTTCTAAAAGGATGTAACTCATTTAATGGCACTTCAACAATCTGATTAAGAGTATTCTGTTCGGCTTCATTGATTCCAAGCAATTCATCATAAGAAGTAAGCTGAATTTCTTTCTTAGGTTTACGCATGATTCAGCACCTCCTGGACAAGTGCTTGATAACTGTACGCACCTTTTCCTTTTGCATCGTAAGAAAAAATACTGACACCTTCTGATGCAGTTTCGGCAAGAGCTTCTGTTCTTGGAATCGTCTGATCAAAAATTATAATCTCTGCTCCATAAGCATCTCGTACTGCCTGCTTATTTCTCTTTGAATTATTATAATGACTGCTGTCCATTGTAAACAGAATCCCTTCAATCTGTAAATCAGGATTAAATCTCTGATGAATGCCTTTCACAACTTTCAGTAATTCCATGAGGCCATCTGCCGCATAGTATTGAGGCTGCACCGGAATCAAAACGCTATCAGCTGCACTTAACGCATTAATTGTCATCATTCCCAACGAGGGCATACAATCAATCAGGATATAGTCATAATCATTTTCCAAAAGTTCCAGATATTCTTTTAAGACCTTTTCTCTGTCCTCTACCGTAAATAATGACATGTCCATTCCCGAAAGAAGTTTATTAGATGGAATTACATCTATTCCTTCCTCATGGTGTAAAATTGCTTCCCTGGGATCAAATTCTAATCCCATAATGATATTTTCCATCATTGTTTTCAATGTTACCCTTAAGTTCTTTGGAAAACCTAGTCCCATTGTCAAATGTCCCTGTGGATCAGCATCTATCAGCATTACACGTTTTCCAACCTTAGACAGTCCTACTCCAAGATTAATAGTGGTTGTAGTCTTTGCTACTCCACCTTTTTGATTTGCGATTGCGATTATTTTGCACATGATATAATTCTCCTGTTTTTCTACTATTTTTTATTTACATTACTTTTTTCAATTTCAGCATAAGCTCTATAATATTTGCTCGTCCCTTTATTGGAATAAAGTTCCGATAATTCCATAACTTCAATTTTAGGATGACGCTGCAGGATTTTCTGAAACCATACAATATCATTTTTTGTTCCCATCAGTCTCACTTTCAGCATTAATCTATTCCTCCAAGCATGGCATGTAACTTTTGATTGTACACTACATATTCCGGATAACGGATCTGTATTGCCTGCCAAAAATATGGTGCATATGTACAGCAGAAGATATCCTCTACTGTATACTGTCTGCACTCGTTTACCTGTTCCTCTGCATCTTCATAATCCCAAACGCTTGGCGTGCTGTTACAGTACAGATTAAATGCCATCCTTACCACTTTTAAGCTACCGCTTGTCTGCCATCCTTCATGTAAACATTTCGTTTTAACAGACCCCGTTTTAAAATTATAAATTCTGTCAGCATTTTTTCTGGTATCTCCATTAATACCCAGACAATAACACAATGCCTTATGGTACACATCCTGATACCGTACTTCTTGTAATTTTTCATAGTAGAATTTTTCATGTGCATCACTGATAAAAATAATGTTTTCTGCTCCTAACGCTGTACTTTTCATTTTGAACCTCCTTGAAATAAAAAAGGACCTTACCAATTGTTCTACCAATTAATAAGGTCATACTATATGTTACTTTTCTAAATTCGTGCTAGGGATTCCTCTTTAGTAAAAACTTAGTAAAACATCCCTACTGGTTCAAAAATATACTGTAAAATCAAGGTTTTTCAGAATTTTGCTAAGGTAGTGCCGTGGCAGATGAAAAGTACACGAATCATAATTTTTTCTCCTCTCAAAATGCGCTGGCCTGCTGCCATCTGCAGCGATTTGCGCAGTGTTAATTCTTCTTTATGTATCGGTCATTTCTGTACAGAAAATGCAAATCTTAGCAAAATATTGCAAGATGTGTACAGCAATCGTAGTAGAAACGTAGTAAAAAATGGGTGGGGTTACTACTGACTTTCCTCACTTGAATGCGATTGAATTCTTTCATCAATGAGAATATTAACATTGTCTCCGACAAAAGCCTTAAATGGAAATCCATCAACATCTATTATTTCAGATTTTAATGATATTTCTACACCCAGACGCTTGCTATCATTTATTATTCTATAATCAAAAAGAGACTCTGCGCTCCCTTTTGCTTGTTTAATACAAGACAGAAGTTCTTTTTCAGTTGATACTTGTGGTAAAATTCCAAGTATCAATGCTAATTCACTTAATAGTTCTTTCTTTACCGCAAAACTTTCATCTACTGTTTTATCAAGTGCAGCAAATTGTAAAGAACGAACAATGTCGGAGAATTGAGCATAGATTTGTTCATTACTTTTATCTTCCCAATAACTAACTTCATTAGCAGCTGCAGACGGCTTTCCATTAAACGTTGTATTCGGTGAAAAAGCGTAATAACTTTCCACCGCCCCCCTTCGAAGAATAAAACATCCTAATTTTTCTAAAATATCAAATAGCACAGTAATTCTCTTTTTGAGACTTGTCCACTCATGTGGATCTGGCCAAGTTGCTAGTTCATCTGCACTCACCGTAAACAACTGCGCAATCAATGCACGACGAATAATTTTATCATCGTCTGCTTCTGGATCTCGGTTTACCCAATACGGGTGCTGGTTATAAATCATTACCATATTTTCTTTTTGGGATTGAACTAATTCATCTATTTTTGTCTTTATATCTCTAATCATGCTTTGAAGATCCCTATTTCCATAATCATTAGCAATTTGAATCGCTTCAGGTAATACCGCGAACAAATTAACAATATTATTATCATCTGTAAAACCATCTAAATCTGTCAAAACACATACTTCTTTACCAATTAATCGAAATAGCTTTGTAATAACAGGGAACTGTCCTTTTCCTTCAACCGGAATGATTTGTGAACCTGCTACATCAAGTTTTAAGTTAAGTCTATTGCAGAGATATCGACATAAAATCATATCGCTAGATCCTTCAATAAGCATTACCTTTTTTGCAAAAAAACCTTCGCTATATATAAGGCTCATTCGTAAAAGAAATTCTTTTAATTTTACGCTATTCAATTCTGGAGTATCTGGCGAAATTTGTTTAGGTAATGAATCTTTTCTAAAAAACACAAAGTTGCACAACTCAGATGCAGAATTTAATTCGATCATCTCCGCAGAATGGGTTGAAATAATAATAGTTTTATTGTATCTTTTTGCAGCACTTTTCATCTCACGAAGAAGATATGATTGTAATTGCGGATGCAAAGATACTTCTGGCTCATCAATTAATAATACTTCAACCACTTCATCAAATAGAGCAGCCAAAATTGAAATAACATTAACTAATCCACTTGCTTCTGCTGCAACTGAATATTCTTGCTCACTATCGGTCTTTCCAAAAAACACCTTCATTTGTCCAGCATCCCAGCGAATAAAAATATTTCTATTAAATAACACTGATAACCTCTCAGATACCTTAATAAAAACATCCTTTCGTTCGTCCATTGCAAAGAAATCTCCACTTGCAGTTTCAATTTGTAAACGAGCACGTTTTGTCGCTTGATCTCCAAGTGTATAATCATCAGTGGTATAATTGTATTGATTTGTTTTTGATCTATACTGTTCCATATTTCCAATTCTATTGGATGATAAATATCGAACCTTATTACTACCCACCTCATTTCTCATAATGTCTCTTATTTTTTTTAATGTTTGCGTCTTTCCTGAAGCATTTGTCCCAACAAATATGGTTAATCCAGAATATAATGTTATCTGAACATCTTGATCACCAAAAATGTTCTCCACCTTAACATTCAGTGTCTTAGGATATTTCATAAAAATCACCTGTCTTTCTACTTAATATACTCTATTTCAATTGATTCAAATAAACTATTTTTCTACTGTGTATCCTTATCATTCTTCTCTTCATCCGAAGTTTTATTTTCATTATCGCGGTATTGTTCAGTTTTCCCATCCTTTTCTACTATTTTAAAATCATTTGATATCTGATGGTATTTATCTGCTATTTTCTTTAATTCTTGTAAACCAGTAGAGTTAAAAGCCGACATATTACACACAGTGTTTAACTTATTAGCCTGCTCTATCTCTATATTGAAATCTTCTATCATATTTGGCATCAAGTATTGCCATGCGAAAGGCTTCCGTAATATTGTATATTTCATCTTCATTTAGTGATCTATTTATCACAATCATTCACCTCTGACATTACAAATTTCTGTTGAAATTATACTATATTTTTTGTTACTTTTCTACTATTAGCAAGCAGCAAGACACTCTCTATCCTACTGCCTGCTAATATGCAAAACACTATTTATTCATAGAATCCCTACTCCTCAATACCTTTCTCCAGAATGGTATGTATCAGTTCCTCCAGCTCCACATTGTTAATCTCGCTGACAACAATCAGCTTTGCAAGGGTATCCTTCGGAACGGATACCACATAGCGCTCCTCCTATATTACAGCTTCCTTTTTCTTTTCTGGTGCAGAATGCTCCTTTCCGGCATTCATCTTAATAACGGCATCTTTCTTCTCCGCAAGTTTCTCTTTTACTGAAACACGCTCATGACGGTTATCTCTTTTTTCCTCTTTCTGCTTGGCACGTTCCTCTGCCCGGTCACTGCGGAACAATTCATGTTCTTTGGCATCATACTCATACACATGATCCGAAAGACGTTCTCCCGGTGCCACCTGTTTTTGATTTACTTCCTGTACCATCTGCTCAAGTTCTTTAAACTCCATTCCCGCATCTTTCGGTATAATCAGCGTTTCATGGATTGAAGAAGGCAACATGTAAAAATCTCCTACCTTCTCAGCAATCTCCTGTCTGATATCATCGTTTAATATTGCAGCCGCACCATTTACTTTTGTATCATTTGTCAGCACAAACATGGTATCGGGAATATCCGGCATCATCTGCATTGCCATTTCTTTTGCCTCATCCATGCCAATATTTTGGTCTCTTGCAATATCAACTGCAATCATCTCCGCAACTGTCTCATTCATTCCTTTGAAACTATGTGGCTGCAAAGTATCCATATTCTGTAACGCCTGGTCATGCAGTTCTTCAAGTGTGATTCCATATCCATCCATCAGATTATCTGTAATGGTAATGGTCGCAGTTCCTTCTCCTGTTTTATCCATTAAAATCTGATACACAACTGCTAAATCTTCCAATTTGGAGTACGGTTTATCCTGAAGGAACTGCTGATTTGCTTCCTCGTTGATCAGCTTACATACAATTTTTTCCTTAATCTTGTCAAAATCGGTAACTGCCGATACATCTATATCATGATCTATATAATGTGACTGATAAACACTTGCAATCTGAGCTAATATATCATCCAATTCAGCTCCATCCTGTATCTGCTCAAAATATGGATTCAGATAAATGGTAGGTGAAATATTACTTTCTTCTGTTCTTACCATCAGACCGTCCAGAACACAGTCATTATTCTTTACAATCTGATTGACCTCAACTGCAGCATCTGCAAACTTTTCAGGAAGAAAATCCTGTATCTGTTCTTTTACCTGTTCTACAAAATCTCTGTACTCCATTACTTTTTCTCTCCCTTCTTGGTGTCATTCTGTGATTTCTCTGTCAGCTTTGATACTGTGGCACCATACATTTTGTACCTCTTCATCATGTTTTTCCGGCTTGTTACATTGATTTCTTTTTCTAACTGCTTCATTTTGGCTTTCCTCCCTATTCTGCTTTTCTTCCAAACGAAAACGTATCTTCTTTTTCCTTTTTTGGGGCAAATCTGCCTTTGACTTCCAAAAGCCTTTTTTCCATAATGGAAAACATGACTTCCACCTGCTCCTGTGTGTACTCGTAATTGGTGCGGTTGAAAAGGTTCTCAAGCCTGCCGATTGCATCAATGACCTTGTTCACACGATACTCCCCAAGACGGACAAATTTGTCCGCCTTGCTTTCATTGTCCTGTACTTTCTTTGTTTTTTCTGCTCCCATTGTTACGTCCTCCTTTTACTTTTTCTTTCCTGTAAATTTCTTATTGGGAAACTTCATGACAAACTTAAACTGCACATCGTACTGTTCTTTGGTATCCTCCTTGATCTCATACTGCCAATGATCCGGATTGACCGGAAGGCTCTCGTAAGTCCATTTCTTCCACTGATCTCCATAGCTTTCCGGTTCTGCAAGCTCGATTAAGTGTCCCACGCACCAGCTTACAATATAGCCGCCGCCCTCAAAATATCCGTCCTGTCTGTCTATGGCTCCCAATACATCTGCTATGCTTTTCGCCACACTCGGCTTTTCTGCGATTACTAACTGCATTTATTCGTCCTCCTCATCGTCTTTCTCAAAAAAATCGTCCTCTGTGTCCTCGGTTTCGTCCTCATCTTCCAAGACTTCTTCCTCGTCCTCCTCATCATCTTCATCAATAAACTGCTCTTTCTTTTTCTTGACCACCTTGAAATAGTAGCCTGCTCCGATGCCAATAACTGCAATGATGCCAAGCACGATATAGGTTCCCATCGGATTATCGGGCTGTGCGGGCTGTTCTTCCGGTTCCTCGGTACTTTCTTCCGTACTTTCCTCGCCATCCTCCGGTAATTCTTCTGTTTCCTCACTATCCGTTTCTGCATTATTGTTTGGCAATGCGCTGTCACTTACCGGGATTGCAGACTCCAGTGCTGCGGAATTTTTCGGAAGTGTCTCGCTGTTATCCGTTGTCGTATTTAACAGGTCATTTTCGCTGATCTCTGTCAGGAAGTAGACCATTTCCTCATCACCGTCCCTGTCGATAATCAGATAAAACACCTTATCACTTGCGGTCTGAATGGTATAAAACTCTTTCCCATTCTCTGACTGCTCTGCATTATTTTCTGCCTGCTCCGAAGCATCTGCTTCCTGCATGGCAGCTTTTTTCTGTTCTGCAAGACTGGTTTCCGATGTGGTATTACCCTCGCTATCCGTTTTCGTATGCTCCGTTACCTGTCCGGTAGCAGAGGAAGGCTTGGTTGCTTCTGCACTGACCGGAAGCTGCTTAGCCGGATTGCTTTCGTTACTGTCCTCCGCTTCCGGATCGGTGTAATACGGATTGGCTGTCTTATAGACCTCCGACATATTTCCGGCATTGTCCATTGCAGAAATGGTAAAATACTGATACCCTGCATCAAACTCTTTTCCGAAAAAGTAAGTCCGACTCTGCTTGCCGCCTTTTTATTTTCCGGCATTCTGCGGTTTCCGGCTTGCGCCTTTTGCTTTTTCTTCAAGGTAGCGCACCTCCTTCTTTATTTCTTCTCTTACTTGCCACTGCCACGCTTGCCACAAGCACAGCATAAATCGCCACACATACCATAATGAAAAATCCCTAAAATGCTAAAGCGATAAGTCCCTTTAGATAATTAGTTCCGACTGTTCCCCATTCCCTATTGGTTACGGTTGCCGCCGGAATTGGTGCTACTGATACATAAAGGTATATTTCAATCATACGTCCGTATAAAATGACGGTGATAAGGACGGACATGATTTTCATACACAGGCTGATGATCATGGTTTCCATGCCAAGCCCTATCAGCTCCCCGATACCCATACTGTCAATCTGGCTGTTGAACATGGAAGTAAGTGTAGCCTGCACATCCAGACTCGTTGAACCGGATATGGAAGCTGCCGCCTGTGTCACTACATGACTTCCCACGTCAAAGACCGCCATGACAATATCAAAGGTCTTAGGCAAGCTGCGCCTTGTTGTTCCTTTCTACATGCTCCACCTCGTTCCAGAGTATTTCCCTGTCTGTCATACGCTCCGGCACATACTCCGGTGTCAGAATTTCTGTAAATACCACACCCGACTTGCTTGTATAGTCATGTATCTTATTGTAATAACCGTCATAAATCCTCTGCCCGGAAATATAGGCTGCGGAAGCAACCACCATCTGCCCTTTCCCTCTAGATACATGTCTTACTGAAAAATGATACAATGCCATTAACTGTCATCTCCCTTCTCTGTTTTTTTGACTGCTTCTGCAATCTGTTGTCGGTCTTTTTGTGACGCAGAGATATAAGTCTGCCGCACAATACTCTTGTTGTAACTGTTGTTCTGCAGCTGGTTCATTATATTCTGAACATCTTCCTGCTCCAGATCTCTGGACAACGGAAACGCTTTCTCAAACTCTTCCCCTTTGACAATCAGCCGGTGGGAGCGTTCCCTGCGTTCCACTAACTTTTTCCTCTGCTCCAGAAGGTTTTTGTTGTGAATCGCAACCTCCAGTTCCTGTCTGCTCTTTTCCATATTCGCCTTCAATTCTTCCGGTGACATGGATTCATATTTCGGATTTTTTGCTCTGCTCACTTTGTCATCCTCCTTCATTTTTCTGTAAATAAAAAGAACCGGCTGATTCATGAATGCCGATTCCTGGGTATAAAAAAACTGAGGTCGTTGTCCTATGATTAGGAAATACTGACCTCAGCGTTTTTGAAATATTTAGTTATCACAACGATATAATGCGGAAGTTTTTAACACCATCCGGATATGAGTCATCTCAAATCTGATATCCGGATTTCTTTAACTCTTCCCTATACAATTCAGCTATATATGCCGGACCATTGCACCACAGCTTTGTTTTCTCATCATACAGTGCTTTTCCTGTCTTTGAACATAGAAAATCTGTCAATATCTCTTTTCTGTCCTTTCCCGTTTCTTCTGCAATCTCATCTGTCACCATAGTGATAAGAAGGTCTATTGTATAATTCATTTTTTCCTTTGGAATTGTTACTTCAGCCATATCTTCTCACCTTTCACAAATTTCAGACACCTAATAGCGGATTCTGTTTTGAAGCAATATTGATCTTTTAGTTTATTGGGCAACAACTGTCTGATGCAGAAATCGTCTGCCTCCTTATCGCCTGCTGTCCCGAAAGCCCCGGCGAGATAAGCAGTAAGGGTAGCGTTTGTTGCATCATCCGCAATCTTTCCTGCAATGATATCATACCTTGCCATTTCACGTTCCACTTCGATAAACATTTTTTTCTTTCGATGAGCGGCAATGCAATGTAACCAGTCTACATCTGCACTTTCAAAAATATGCGTTTTAAGATTTCCTGAAAGGTTGAATTCAAAGGTTGAAATATATCCAAACTTCTGTCCTTCTTCAATTGTTCCGGTTGCGATTGCTTTGGCTATTGAGGTTCTCAGAAAACTTTCTGCCAGCTCCTTGGATGTAGTTAAATAAAATCCCTGCCCAAAATCTTTTCTCTTTGCACATTTGCCAAGATCTGGCGCTTTTACTTCACAATAACTTCCATGATAGAGAACAAATCCATCTTTTAACTCAAGCCCTAATCTTTACCCCCTTTCCTTCCAGAAATTCTGTAATGTCTTCAAGCACAGCTTCATCACCCTCACAATGAAAAATCCCATAACATTTTTCTATATATCCAAGAACATCGGCTTCTTTAAACAAGTGGATAATCTGTTCAACAGGTAAATGCCACTCTTCTGAAGCAAGCCGGATTAATCTTGTTTGCATAAAAGTAATCTCTGTTTTCTCACTCATAATGAATCCTCCTTAATTTCTTGGTCAATAATACTGGAATTTTCTACTCTTATCAATAACCCCAAGTCATCAGATTCCATTCTCCGCCTTCACTCCGTGCAAGCCACCATGACCAAGTGTATTCTTCGTTAGCTTCCCATGCACCGCCACCTTTTTCCGGCGAACGGAAACTGCTTTCAAATGCAATACATTGCGTAAAGGCTTCTTTATTATCATCCGTTCTTAAATTGTTCATCCATTCAATGTTATCTGCATTGTTGCATTCTTCATCCGGCATATAAAAAAGTGTCTTCGACACTTCAACTCCCCTGCCCCTCAATCTTGAGGGGATAGGGGTTTCTTTTTTTCAACTTT
>NZ_JBCPGE010000045.1:31888-35612 GCF_040914025.1 Ruminococcus sp. RTP21484sp1_RTP21281st1_A8_RTP21281_210402 | reverse complement strand
AACATTGTGATGAGCCATATCAGCCATATTCGGGAAAAAATAGAGGATGATCCGAGTCATCCGGTCTATATTCAGACTGTGTGGGGAGTTGGTTATAAGTTTAATGAAAAAATGTGTGAATAATTAAATCAGATCCAGTGTTGTGTGACTGTCAAAAAATGATAGATATTTCTGATGGTTCGTGGTATGATAAAGACAGAAACATGAGTGCTATTTTAAGAAAGGGTGATGGTTATGGCATTGGCACAGGCAACGAAATCCCGTGAAACAACTTATACGATCAACGATGCAATGGATGTCCTTCTGTCAAAGCTGGATGAAGCCATTGACGATATGGAAAATGGCAGAGTGCAGACAGTGGAAGAAGCATGGGCAGAAATTGATGCAGTATAAGGGGTACGGATGGAAAACAAAAAATACAAAGTTGTCATTGCCCAGAGCGGCAAGCTGGATGTGAAAGAAAAAAAGAAATATATCCTTCAGCAATTTAAGTACCGGGAATATGCAGAAAACTTTTCCAAAAAGATTAAAAAAGCGGTTCTTGCACTTGATACACTTCCGACCGGGTATAATACAACAGGCTTCCGGTATCGTGGTTATGATATTTACATGAAACCGTGTGAATCCTATCTGCTGTTTTATACTGTGGATGAAGCAGTGAAAACAGTTACAGTTCTGCGTGTCATGCAGGATGGAATGGACTGGCAGTATATCATCAATCGGTGGCTGCGGGAAAACGCATAGGATATACAAAAAGATTATAGTGACAGGCAGTATTCAAACAGATTGGGTACCGCCTGTTTTTATGTCCGCTGAAAACAGATGGACAGCAGAAGAAAAATATTAGAAAATAACGGACAGATTGTGAAATTTAAAAGAGAAAAAACTTTTTCAAAAATATTCAAAAATATTGGAACATTTTAATGGGACTTCTGCCATGTATCAGTAGGGGGGTGATTTTGGATGAAAGATGTAAAAGAACAGAAGCAGAATGACAATGGAGAAATCATTGAAATGAAGCAGGGACAGGTGATAAAAATTCCAAAGAACAGCGGCAAAGCATGGCTGACATTATTTTATAGTCTGCCGCAGGAGTTTGTCAGCAAACGTCCTGTTTATCTGAACTTCCCACGCTGCCCTTATGAGGTGCTGCGGACGGATAAATATGACAGTATGATAAACAATGATACATTTCTGGAACTGGTATGGGATTGTGTGGCATGGAGCGCATGGCAGTATTTTGAAGTTCCATATCAAAAAGGCGGCTACCGGGAGATACCCGGCAGTGCGGCGCAGTATTCCGGGGACTTTCCGTTGTGGCGGCTCTCTTACTCTATGCTTCCGCTCCTGCGTGACAAATTTGAGGTCAGCGGATTTTCTTTCCAGCAGCTTTACAACGTGCCGGAGGGAACGGAACTTCCGTGGCTTACTTATCAGCAGTTTGGCAACCTGATCGGTACCCTCGTGCCGGAAATTATACAGGAACAGAACTGGCAGCCTATGATCGATGAAATCTGGAACAACCGAACCATTGAGGACTTCGATAAAAGGGGAAGTCAGGTAAAACTGGACTTCATGCGTTCGTGGGAACACAGACGTTCCAGGAAAAAGGCGGTATCCATAGAGCAGCTTGCAGAGGATGCAGAAGAAAATAGCATAGACTTTGATATTCCGGATACAAGGAGTGCGTTTGAAAATTCGGTGTTGTCAGAGCTTCAGATTGCGGAGTTTGCTGCAGGGCTTTCCGAACGTGATAAAAAGATTCTGGAAATGAAAATGAAGGGGCATAGGTTACAGGAGATTGCGGAAGCTGTAGGCTATAAGACACACGGTGCGGTGCTGAAAAGAATCCGCCATATTGCAGACTGTTATGAGGATTTTATCTCGGAAGAATATCAAAAATATCTGGAAACATTCTAATCCATCCATCCCATCGGCGGCTATCCTTACGATAGCTGCTTTCTTTTACCCATTTCCGGACAGGGGGTGATTTTTGTGGGGAAAGAATTATTTGAAACGCTGCCGGACGTGCTGGATGCAAAACTGCTGGCATCGGCCCTTTCTATTTCAAAGGCAGGAGCGTATCAGCTATTAAACCGTCCGGATTTTCCAACCTTGCAGGTGGGAGGGCGGAAACTTGTCACAAAGCAGAAGCTGGCTTTGTGGATGGAACAGCATACAAATAAAGCAAAACAGGCGGGAGCCGGAAAGGAGAAAAAAGCAGATGAAACTGACAAAGTATGAGCAGGAAACGATTATCAATTTTAATAATGATGAACAGGAAGCCAGTATTTATACAGCCAGCCCGCAGATGATGCGAAAACTGGATGCACTGGCTGCAGCTTATCCGGAGCATTACCAGGTGGTAGAGCAGACCGAAGTGAGTAAAACCTATTCCTGTGAAAAACACCTCATCAATCTTCGGAAACCGAGAAAGGTAAACGAGGAGCACAGCCAATGGGCAAGGCAGAGGATGCAGGAAATGAACCGCCATAAAAATGCGGGAAATTTATGAAAGAACCGCACACAGAGGTGACAGCTCTGTGTCAGGAAGAAAGCTGTCCGTGAAAATACGGAAATTAAGAAAAATAGAAAACCAAATGGCAGGAGAGCGGCTATGGACATGGAAAAGGTTCAGGCTGTTTTTTTATGCCATAAAATAAAAAATCAAACAGAAAAATGAGAAAAGGAGTATAAACACATGATAAAAAACAGGAATGAAACCAGTGCTGCAATGGATAAGGCACTGAAAAATCTGGAACAGGCAAAGGCAAGATATGAGGCAGAGCGCAAAAAGGAGAATGAGAAACGCAGGAAAGCACAGAATCATCATAAATATCTGATGGGCGGCATTGTTGCAAAGTATTTCCCGGAATGTTATCAGTATGAAGAAAAAGAACTGAATGTGATCTTGTCAGCGGCTCTTGCTTCGGCAGAGTGCAGGCAGGCGGTGGAAAACGTAAAAAGGATGGAGAAAAATGCGGATGAGATGGAAGATGAAAAAGACAGAAACGGCGGTCACGCCGATGAAACGAAGACAAAAGAAAACAGCGGCGGATACGCCAATTCAAAAGATTTTGCGGGTGGCAGTTTTTCGCAGGGAGTGTAAGCAGTATCTCCGGGAGTATGGGTTCACCCCAGTTATGGGGTGCGCACAGATAGACCACACTCCGTATGGTCTTGTGCGCTCTCCGAGGGCACCTGCGGTGGGCGTTGCCTGCCTTGCACCAGTCAAGAGGGGAAATAACCTTTCCCCTCCGTCCGCTGCGCTTCCTACCCCCTTGTATCCTTTGCATCTGCCCGTAACCCGGAAAACACACCCGGCTTTCGTCCATCTGCAAAGGCTTTTCTTGCTGCCCTCTATTTTACGGTAAGGGAGGAACTTTGTGAGTATGCGCACGAAATATGCCAGCACAAGGTTCAGCATTGTAAAGCGGAGCAAAGGGCAGTCGGCGGTAGATGCAGCTTCTTACATCAGCAGGAGTGTTCTTGTCAGCGAGTATGACGGGAAAACGTATCGCCCGAAATACCATGAAGATTTGGTGCATTGTGAAATCAATCTCCCGGAATATGCACCGGAGGAATGGCTGGACAGGGCAGTGCTGTGGAACTCTGTGGAGCTGAATGAGAAACAGAAAAATGCCCAGCTTTGCCGGACACTGAAAGCAGCACTTCCAAATGACTGGAGCTATGAGCTGGCAGAAGAAACGGTGCGGGATTATGT
>NZ_JBCPGE010000045.1:0-31755 GCF_040914025.1 Ruminococcus sp. RTP21484sp1_RTP21281st1_A8_RTP21281_210402 | reverse complement strand
AGATGTGTATAAGAGAAAGGAATATATCCTTGATAAAGACGGCAATAAAATCCGCAATAAGTCCGGACGGGGATTTAAGAGCAGGGCGGTAGATGTGAATGACTGGAATGAAAAAGGTAATTCCCGGAAATGGAGAAAGGATTTGACGGACACCATCAATGTGGTGAATGACCGGATCGGACTGCCGGAGTACTGGGAACACCGTTCTTTTAAAGAGCTGGGACTGGAGCAGGAGCCGACCAGGCACTTAGGTCCGATTGCCAGTGCATTGGAGAGGAAAGGCATCCGTACCGAAAAAGGGGATGCGAACCGGGCAATCATGGAGCATAACCAGACGCTGCAAAGGGCAAGGATGTTCTATGATATTGCATGGAACAGTGTGAAAAATTTGGAGAAATGGGAACAGGAAAAAGCTGCGGAAGCTGCAAAGAATGCCGCAGAAAAGAAAGCAGGAAAAATGGCAGGAGACATCCCTGCGGCACAGGAAGGTGAAGCAGAACAGACGGCAGTTGGTTCGATACAGAAAGAAACTTCCGGTACAAAGGAAGTCAGCGTATTTGCAGCGATGAAAAATGAGGTTCTGGAAATGCTGGAATGTATTCTTGCAGCATTTGGAAGGCTTCATCTGCCGCTGATACAGGCACCGAATTTAAAAAAGGTAAGTAATCGTGCAGCACTGATGGATATTGAAAACGTGCGGAGGTTCGTGGAAGAAAAAGGCATTGACAGCTTTGAAGCACTGGAAACCTTTGCAGTACAGCAAGAAGCTTCCAAGAAAGAAGCAGAGGAAATCTGCAACAGAGATGGAAGGGAAATCCGGCGGTTAAAGGAACTGTCAGAGGCTTATGCCGCCTATGCTCCATACATTCCCATCCGTAATGAATATCTGCAGAAGAAAGGAATCGCACAGGCAGTTTATCACAGCCAGCATAAGAAAGAACTGGAAACGGCGAAAGAACTCCGTATTCCGGTCTATGAACTTCTTCGGGAAGGAGAAAAATTCACACCGAAAAAGTGGGAAGCACAGATCAAAGAGCTGACACAGGAATACGAGAAACAGTCCAGACGTTACGGCAGGAGTACCGTCAATCTTGCCTATGTGGAGTTGCTTCGTCATAACCGGAAGATAGATGAGCGGGAGCAGAAGAACAAAGACCAGTCCCAGAGCCGACAGCATGAAAAGATGGACAGGGGGCAGGAGCAAAAGAAGAAACGTCAGGAAATGGGACTTTAGATTTATACATCGTTAAGGAAAATCTGCCGGGATGTCCCCCGGCAGGCAGAAAGGAGATTGCAATGAGTAAAGATTGCAGGACTACGAAAAACAGAAACAATAGTTTGACATTTGGTGTGCTGGCAGGGATAATCCTCTGCCAGCATTGGTATTTATGGAGGGATTTTATGCAGAGAAAAGCAGGGAACCGCCGGAGAGAACCGATCCGCTATGTGGTGGAACATGTTTATTCCGGCAAGGAGAGCATGGAAAAGGTACTGACTGCCGTTAGTGAAGAAGCGGCGAAACAGAATGTAAAGGAGAAGCTGGAAAATCAGAAAAAGGTGGGATGAGAAAAGATGCAGATTTCACCGGAAAAATAAAATCAGCAGTTGCAGGAGGTGGCAGGAATCGCTATAATAAAGACAGCGTATTTCTGTCACTGGATATTGAAGAAACCACAGGAGGTCAATATGCAGACAACAGAAATCAGAGAAACATGGACAGCACTTTATGCAAGATTATCATTGGATGACGGCAACGTGGGCGAGAGCATGAGCATCCAGAGCCAGAAAGCGATCCTGACAAGAAAAGCAGAGGAACTGGGGATTTATAATTATCAGTTTTATGTAGACGATGGTTATTCCGGTACGAATTTCAACCGTCCGTCCTTTCAGCAGATGATAGCGGACATTGAAGCAGGAAAAGTTACCTGTGTGATCACGAAAGATCTTTCAAGGCTAGGTAGGAACTATCTGGAGAGTGGCGCTTATATCGAGGTATTTTTCCCAAAACATCAGGTACGGTATATCGCCGTCAATGACGGTGTGGATTCTGCAAACAGCGGGGAGATGGATATTACCCCGTTTAAGAACATTCTTAATGAGTTTTATTCAAGGGATGTTTCCAAAAAGGTGAAGTCAGGTAAATACATCCGGGCAAGCCAGGGAAAATTCATGGGAACACACGCACCATTCGGGTATCAGAAAGACCCGGAGGACAAAAACCACCTGATTGCCGATGAGGAAACCGCACCAACCGTCCGTTATATTTTCCAGCTTGCACTTCAGGGAATGGGAAACAATAAAATCGGGAAAATCCTTTATGAACAGAAAATCCCAAAGCCGGCATATTATAAGCCGGAATACTTCGGAAAGTTTCTGGTAAAAGAAGATGATGCCTATAACTGGAAACAGGAGACCATCATCCGGATTTTACGAAACCCGCTTTACAAAGGCTATTTCTGGGTGCAGAAATATGATAAGAAGCATTTCAAGCAGGAAACAAGGGGGTATATCCCCATGAGTGAGCGTACCATTATTCCCAGTGACCATGATGCACTTGTTGATGAACACACATGGGATACGGTGCAGGAAATCCTTGACCGTCATACGAAAGTCAAGCCCTGTACTTCCGGGTATGAGAATAAGTTCCGGGGCATTTTAAAATGTGCCGACTGCGGAAGTACCCTGATGGTGCATACCGATGGCAGGAATAAGGAGAAGCCAGTCATTGAACGGACTTTTTACCAGTGCCGCATTTACCGTGTGAGGGGAACCGGGTTCTGCAGCCAGCACCGCATCAATGCGGACGATCTGGAGGAACTTGTACTTGCGGACATCCAGACCCATGCAAAAAGGGTCATAAAAAACAGGGAGAAATTCATGCGGAAGGTATTGGGGCAGATGGATACGACAGCGGCGAATAACCGGGAAAATATCCAGAAAAAGCTGGAGAAACTGGAGAAAAAGCTCCTCGAATCGGACAGGCAGTTCATCAAGCTGTATGAGGATTTTACAAAGCAGCTTGTGTCAGAACAGCAGTTCCGGATGTTGTCCACTCATTTTGAACAGGAAAAGAAAGAAACAACCGAAGAAATTGAAAAACTGAAAACTACGGCTGACAATCTGAAGGACAGCACCTGCAAAGCGGAACAGCTTGCCAATGAAATGGTGGAATGTGCAGAGATCAAAGAGCTGACCACAGCCATAGTAAATCGTCTTATCGAAAAGATTGAGGTATCTGAACCTCAGACCATCGACGGAGAGAAAGTCCAGAATATCAGGATTTTCTACAAGTTCGTTGGAGAAATCAATTAAATTTCCATAATGTACCTATAATTCAAGAGCCATTGAATTATCACCGGAAGGAACGGGCTATCGTGCGAAAACACGGTTTGCCCGTTTTTTTAATCTTCCAGAGCTGATCTCCATTTTTAAGGAAGCTGCGGATATTCAGACATCGGATATGCTGAATCTTCCTGTACCGGAAGCAGAGTTTATCAATGAAGTCTTAAAACCAAGTGAAGAACAGCAGGAAATGGTCAGTGCCTTTTCGGAACGTGCGGAAGAAGTAAGAGCCGGTCTTGTGAATCCAACGGTGGACAACATGCTCAAGATTACCAATGACGGAAGAAAATGTGCATTGGATCAGAGGCTATTAAATGAACTCCTTCCGGATGCAGAAAAAAGCAAGGTCAATACCTGTGTGGAAAATGCTTTTCAGGTATGGGACGAGGGAAAAGCAGATCGGACAACACAGCTGATCTTCTGTGACTTGTCTACTCCAAAAGGGGATGGGACTTTCAATGTATATGATGATGTCCGAAACAAACTGGTTGCCAGGGGAATCCCGAAAGAAGAGATTGCGTTTATCCATGAATACAACACGGAGGCAAAGAAAGCGGAACTGTTTGCAAAGGTACGGACCGGGCAGGTGAGAATCCTTATGGGTTCCACTCCAAAACTCGGTGCTGGTACCAACGTACAGGACAGGCTCATTGCCCTCCATCACCTTGACTGTCCGTGGAAGCCGTCTGATCTGGAACAGCAGGAAGGACGTATCTTAAGACAGGGAAACCAGAATGACAAAGTAAAGATATTCCGGTATGTGACGGAGAACACTTTTGATGCGTATATGTGGCAGATTTTGGAGAATAAGCAGAAGTTCATCAGCCAGATCATGACCAGTAAATCCCCGGTCAGGGCTTGTGAAGATGTGGATGATACGGCACTGTCCTATGCGGAAATAAAGGCACTTGCCACAGGCAATCCGTACATTAAAGAAAAAATGGATCTGGATGTGCAGGTGAGTAAGCTAAAACTTCTAAAGGCAAACCATACCAGTCAGATTTACCGTCTGGAATCCGATATTGCAAAGAATTTCCCGGTACAGATCAGTGCATTGAAAGAGCGGATTGCCGGAATGCAGGTGGATTCGCAGGTAGTAAAAAGTGTGGATTTACAGGATAATGACACGTTTGCCATGACAGTAGGGAATGTCCTTTATGAAGATAAGAAAGAAGCAGGCGAAGCGTTGATCGCTGCTTGTGCAGGGTTAAAAACCGTCAGCACCGGCGGAAAGGTCGGGGAATATCATGGGTTCACGTTATCTGCTTCCTATAATATGTTCTCCAATGCGTTTGAACTGACAATCAAAGGAAAATGTTCTTATAAGCTGGAGATCGGAAAAGACCCGGTAGGAAATATGCAGCGTATCCATAACACGCTTTCTTCTATCGACAGGAAGCTGACGGAAAGTGAGCAGAAATTGGAAACCGTACAACAGCAGCTTGCTACTGCACAGGAAGAGGTAAAGAAACCATTTCCGAAAGAAGCAGAGCTGAATGAAAAGATAGAACGGTTATCCGAGTTAAATGCCTTGCTGAACATGGATGAAAAGGGCAATGAGACGATTATGGCAGATGAGGATATTGGCAGAGAAGGAAGTAACACAGACAGCAGGGATGCCGTAGAAGAAAAAGAACTTCCGGAAACAGCAGACAGAATTCATAAGCCATCTATTCTGGAACGCTTAAAGCAGGAGAAGGCACAGCAGAATACAGCGGAACCGACCGTTACACAGAAAACTGCAAAGAAAAAACACGAACAGGAGTTATAAAAGATTTCCCGTCAGAGTTTTCTCTGGCGGGGACATAAAATGGAGGGTTTGTTTATGGCAAATAATATAGAAAAACAGTTAAAAGAAATATCGGAACGGCTGGAGCAGGGAGTAAAGGAAATCTTTACATCGGAGCGATATACCGAATATCTGAATACCATGTCAAAGTTCCACAATTACAGCTTTAATAACACACTGCTGATCACCATGCAGAAACCGGAAGCAACACTGGTGGCCGGGTATCAGGCATGGCAGAAGAAATTTAACCGTCATGTAAAACGTGGAGAAAAAGGAATCCAGATCATCGCACCAGTACCGATACGGGAGAAACAGGAGATTGAAAAGATCGACCCGGTAACAAAAGAGCCTGTGATCGGGGATGATGGACAGCCGGAAACAGAGATTGTGGAGATGGTGATACCGAGATTCCGCGTAACGACAGTGTTTGATGTCAGCCAGACAGAGGGGGAACCGATCGCAGAACTGGAGGTACCGGAGCTTACCGGAAGTGTACAGTTTTATGATACGTTTATGCAGGCATTGCAGAATATTTCTCCTGTGCCGATCCGCATGATGAATGTGGAAGGGGATGCAAAAGGCTATTATCACCAGACAGAAAAATATATTGCGATAAAGGAAGATATGAGTAATGTACAGACGATGAAAACCGGAGTCCATGAAGTGAGCCACGCATTGCTGCATGACCGGGAAGTAATGGATGTGGAAGGAGTCTTAAAAGACCAGACAACAAAGGAAGTGGAAGCAGAAAGTATCGCTTATATTGTCTGCAACCATTTTGGTCTGGATACTTCAGAATATTCGTTTACCTATATCGCCAGCTGGTGCGAGAGCAGGGATATGAAGGCGTTGAAAGCATCAATGGATACCATCCGAAAAACATCTGCAGAGATCATTGGGAACATTGAGGAGCAGATGCATGAGCTGGAAAGAGAAAATATCATGCAATATGAAGAAAAAGAAGCATCTGCCACCAGACAGGAAAAACTGGAACAGGACAGTGCGGAAAAGATTGATGAAACTTTGCTTTTTCATGGAGAAAGCGGTCGTTTTGCAATCTATCAGATGGATACGGGCGGAGAGCATACTTATCAGTTTATGGGTTTTGAATCAGCTAAAAAATTAGGCTATACCATTGAGGGGAAAGACTACAGGATGGTGTATGCGGCTCCGTGGACACCAACGATCACATTAGAGGATATTTTTGAGAGATTTAATATCAACCGCCCGAACGATTTTCATGGACATTCCTTATCGGTAAGCGACGTCATAGTTATAAACCGGACGGCGGAGACAAAGGCTTATTATGTGGATTCTTTCGGCTTTGAGGAACTTCCGGACTTTGTACAGCAGAGAATGGAGATGCTGGAAAATAATCATACCAGAGCCTATCCGCCAGTTTATAAAGGAACACTTGCTCAGGCAATGGAAGAACGGGATGTAGATGCTTATCTGGATTCCAGAAAGTTAAATATTGATTGTAAGAAAGCAATCGAGAAAGCAATCGCATTAAATTTTGACGGGATGCATTTAAAGGAAGATGTCGCAAAACAAGTGCTGGAACAGTTTGGAGAAGAACGTATGACGTTTGTTATGGCAAATACGCTTCGGGAACTTTCTTATGACGGCAGATTTTCCAAACAGAACAAAGACTGGGCAGAACATATCGAAATCCCGGAAAATATCAATCAGGGGAAGAATCTGAATCAGGATTATGTGATAGAAAGCCACCCAGCGGTGTTAGATGGATTTATTGATATGGCAAGGGCAGAGATCCGTATGCAGAAGATTGAACAGGCATTAGATGAAGCGGAAGTCACCATTACAGCAGATACCAGAGGATTTGAAGCAGATGGACATGCAGGAACTTGGCATACAGTAGATGAAAGAGAGTATGCAGGGGAGAAGTTCTTCTTCATGGAACATGATGAGTATGGTTCAGATGTGGCAGGGATTATCGTATCGGAACATGGTCAGCTTGTCGCAGAAGATCTCTGGAATGGGTATGATGCAGGAGCATTGGAAGCTATTTCAGAATATCTGCAGGAGAAAGGGATTTCTGTGGAAGGACTTATGCCGGAACTGGAACCGGATGAACTGGCATATAAGATTGACGATAGGTATTTTGCAATCCAGAGAACAGAGGAAGGCTATGATTATACCTTTTATGCTTTGGATTACGATGAGATCGACGGCGGTGCCTATGACAATCCTGATATTTCTATGCAGCAGGCAATGGAAGATATTCTGGAAGATGAAGAAATGTCCCTGGAAAATGCAGTTCCCGTTGACTATGAGGATTTGATGGCAGAAGTGGAAGAAGCAGGCGAACGGCAGATGCAGCTGGCACAGTTATTAAAGAATTGTCCACCAAGTATTTTTGAGGATTATGACAGGGAAAGAGCAGTGGATACCTGTGAGGGAATTGTAATGCAGTTTACCAAGAGCAAAGGGTATCTGACCGTACAGGCAACGGAAGAAGGCTATTTTTATATTTTTTATGATTCTGACCTGCACGAAATCCATTCCAATGATTATGACGATCCCAAAGTATCTGTTCAGAAAGCTACTTATGAAATCTTAAAAAGTGAAAGAATGGATGATATGGAATGTGTCAAAGTGGACTATAAAGAATTTGAGGCAATGACCATCCAACATTCAAAGGATTTACTACAGGCAGGTGAGCTTCGTGCGACTTCTGAGATTGGAAGAGATGAAGCAGCATTAAATGGTCTTAGCAGGGCAGAAGTGGAACGGGGTGTCTTGTATCACGCACAGGGTATTCTGGAAGATATGGGATTAGAAAATGAAGTAGAGCTGCTTGCAGCAAGGGTGCATGGTTCCAGAAGCAGAGAGGAACTTTACAGAGATGATTCTGACCTTGATGTGGTGCTTTCTTATCATGGCAATATCCGGGAGGACAGTTTCTTCAATGAATTAAATGCTCATGGCATAGCAATGGCAGGTATTAAGGTGGACATCAATCCTATCGCAGAAGAAAGAATCACTCTGGCAGAATATATGAAAGAGTCAGAAGCCTATCTTGATCAGAAGGAAATCGAAAAGCTGGCGGTGGATTTAGATAATTTCAGCTATGAATATGACACTTACGAATATAAAGATATCGTTGAGAACAGGGAAGAACAGGTGAAGAAAATCACAGAGGACATTCTGAATAAGAAAACAGGGTGTTTAAAGGACTGGCTGGTTGAAGTGTCGGAAGAATCTGATATAGACAGTGATGTGATAACTGCCCGGTCACTGCTCTCCCGTTTAGAAAATGCAGAAACCTTTTCTATCTTTACCAGACAATCAGAACAGGAACAGCCAGAAGTTACGATCAGTTTCTATGTAGCAGAGTGCATGGAGTTCCCGGTCATGGGTGAGTACCATAATAATCTTACTCTGGAAGAAGCAATCAAAATCTATGAAAGTATTCCGGCAGAACGCCTGCATGGAATCAAAGGGATTGGTTTTGATCTGCAGGACGGGGATGAGGATTATTCCGGGGAATACGGACTCATGAGTGGAGACAGGATAGACAGGGATCTGATTGATATGATTCCACATTATAAGGAAAGCCCATTGGTACAGAAAGCAATCAATGACATGGAAAAGTATCTGAATGAGAAACATGGAAAAGTGCAGGAGGCAGAACAGACCGTGGAAGTGAAACAGAAAGTTTCAGAAACACCATTCAAGAAAGAATCCGTATCAGTAGAATCGAACCGGGAACAAAACAAAGAGCCTGCACAGGGTGGAAAAGGGGAACTGAAAAAATCCGTGCTGCAGTCGTTAAAAGAGTTCCAGGCAAGAGCAAAAGCACAGGAGCAGAAAGAAATGGCAACTGAAAAATCCAAAGCGCATAAGAAGGGGAATATAGAATTATGATGAATCTGGCAATGAACTTTGATACAGATGAATGCTTAGTGACCGCAATGTTTGATAAAGGCAACCGAAATGATACGATGGAAGCTATCGACAATATCATTCCATTTCTGAAAGGGGATGCGGATATGATCGGGCTGGTCTGCAATACCATAAGAAAGCTGTTCTGCATGAGTGATGAAGGCTATGAGATTTTTCTTATGGATCTGGAAGATTATAAAGTGGATTTGGAAGATAATTATAAAAAATAGAGAATATTTTGTGTGAATTAGTGTTAGATAGAATTTATTTAAATTGGAGAAAGTAGCCAATCCGATTGAGAAACTGGCACATATTATTAATATGATAAATTTTATTATTGACTTTTAAATTTCACAATGCATCATAGTAAAATAAAGCGAGTATGTAAAAGAGCAGTGTAATTAATGATATAATAAAAAGCAAGAAAAATATTTTTAAGATGGAATTTAGAGAAATTGATAAATCCAACTACTGGGATTGTATGGCATTGACTATTGGTGATAACCAAGAGGGATTTGTTGCAGATAACAAACAGTCATTGGTAGAAGCTGCTTATGAGGACGGACTATATACTTTAGGAATATATCTTGAAGAAACGATGATAGGCTTTATATTATATGATTATGATGAAACCTTTCCTGGCTAGTCTATGAGCCGCTTTATGATTGGCAAACAGCTTCAAGGAAAAGGTTATGGAAAACAGGCAGCAATAGCGTTTTTTGAGTATTTTAAGACCAAACACAATGCCGATAAGTTATATATTAGTGTGTCTTTAGAAAAGATACTTGCACGCAAAATGTATTCTTCGATTGGATTTGCAGAAATTAAAGAGGTGGAATATACATTTGGGGACAAGCACTATAAAGAAATGCAAATGGTAAAAGAATTGTAATGGCGAATAACTTCCGGCTTGTTAACTAACATGAATTTTAGTTTATGGTTAATGAGATTGATGTTATCAATATGGGACAACGGCAGGACATAAAAAGTGTCCTGCTTTTTTCATACCTTTGGGACAGGATTTACTAATTTTTCGCAACATTTATGTCCCCGGGCAGGCATGATAAAATAGAGGTAGGAAGGATAGATAAAGGAGGTTTTGAAGATGAAGATACTGCTGAAAATATTGGTTGCTCCCTTTGCTTTGGCGCTGACACTTCTGGCGGCTCTGCTGGTGTTCCTGTTTGATATTTGTGCCGTCCTGCTGACGATTACCTCTGTGATCCTGGCGGTGCTGGGTGTCGCTCTCTTTTTCACGCCGACGCCCATAGGCGGGATTGTATTTCTGTTTCTTGCCTTCCTTCTTTCGCCGTATGGACTGCAAGCGGCGGCGGGCTCCCTTCTTTGGGCGCTGGATGGAGGCAAATCCGCTCTGTACCGGTTTCTGGCAAGTTAAGCAGCCTCGGGCCATTATGGCCCGAAGTCGGGGAGGTCTGAATGGGCCGCCCTTTTCTCATGGAAAGGAGGGATGATTTCTGGCTACCACAACTTTGTTACAGCGCCATGCGGGCGAAGGCGAAACGATTGCTGAGGCTATCCGGGATTGTCTGGACTATGGCAAGGACCCGGAGAAAACAGAAAGCGGAAAGTATATCTCCGCTTATGAATGTGATCCGGCCACCGTGGCGGACGAGTTCCTTTTGGCAAAGGCCAGCTATGCCGCTATGACGGGCCGGGAACAGAAGAAAGAAAATAATGTGCTGTGCTATCAGATACGACAATCCTTCTATCCGGGCGAGATCACCCCGAAGGAGGCGAACCGTATCAGCTATGAGCTGGCTATGCGCTGGACAAAGGGGCGGCACGCTTTTATCGTTACCACGCACACCGATAAGCAGCACATCCATTGTCACATTTATTACAACTCCACCACCCTCGACTGCACCCGGAAATTCCGAAACTTTTGGGGCTCCAGTTTCGCCCTCCGTCGGCTCTCTGACAGGCTGTGCCTTGAAAACGGGCTGTCCATCGTGGAGAACCCGAAGCCCCGAAGCAAGGGCAAGTATCGGAATTATGGGGAATGGCAGAAAGACCGGAAAGGGCCGTTTTCCTATCAGGACCGACTGTGCCTTGCCATTGATACTGCGCTGGCCGCTACCCTTGCCTATATACAGGACAATAACCTGACCGATTATGAGCAGTTGGCACAGAAAGCCACCGAGGCGGCAGACCGTTTCCATGCCATTTCCGAGCAGGTCAAGCATACGGAACAGGCCATGAAAACCAATGCCGGGCTAAAGGCCGCAACGGTTCAGTATGCCAAAACCCGCCCAGTCTTTGAGCAGTATAAGGCGACGAAGTACAGCCGGAAATTCCTTGCGGAGCATGAGGCCGACCTTGAACTGTACCGGGCTGCACAAGCGGAAATGCGCTCTCTGCTGGGCGGGGCGAAGCTCCCTAAAATGGATGTGCTGAAGGAGGAAGGCCGCAAGCTCACAGCAAAGAAAAAACAGCTCTATGGAGAATACCAGAAGGCACGACGGGATATGCAGGAGATCGTCACGATCAAGGCGAACATTGACACTCTGATGGGCTACGCCGAGCCGGGAAGAAAGCAGGAAAAGGAGCGTTAAGGTTATGAAAATAAGGAGCAAAGCGACGCTGACACTTCGGGCCATATTGGCCCGAAGATACGGGTTTGGGGCGAGCCCCAACAAGCCGCCTTTGTGCCACTTGTGGCCACAGAGGCATTGCTTACCATTTAGCGACACCTCTAAAATAGCACAAAAAAACAGAGGCTCTTATTTCTGAACCTCCGTTTCTCTGGCTTTCTTGAGCCCTTCGGCTGTGGCCTCCATGACAACTAGCTCCTTTTCATTCATGGAGTTGAGAAGTACATCAATGTGCTTTCTGCAACTGTGCTCGTCCCGCTGTTCTTCCCGGTAGAAAAACTGGTCTACGGAAATATCGAACATGGTAACGAGTTTGAAAAATAAATTGAAGCTGGGATGTTGTCCCTTATTTTCAATATTCATAATCGTGCGGTCTGTCTTGCCGACCAGCTCCGCCACATAGGCCTGTGTCCAGCCTCTTTCTTCTCTAGCTTGTTTGATTGCCAGCCCGAGCCCATGAAAGTCAAACCTGATTTCATCTTGGTTCATTCTCATATCACCCTATATCATTGTACATTTCGGGTTGAATTATGAGAATGTAATGAAATTTGATGTTAAGTAGTATTTTATTTCGCTGTCAGATAGCCACATGATTGAATATAGCAAACGATTGTGATAAAGTTGATACGAATATGCCATAAAATTATATTCTGCAAATTGATCAATGTTAAAGAGAGGTATTTTATATGAATTACACAATTCTAATAGTTGATGACGATATGGCTATCAATGATATGCTTGTTAAATATCTTCGGAAAAATGGTTATATAACATATTCTGCTTATTCAGGAACAGAAGCCCTTCTTTTTCTTGAAAAGCAAAAAGTTAATCTGATTATTTTGGATTTAATGCTTCCCGGTCTTTCTGGCGAACAAGTTTTAGCAGAAATAAAGAAAACAAAAAATGTACCTGTAATCGGTCTATCTGCAAAAGAAGATTCTAAAAGTAAAATTTTCTTATTGAAAAACGGTGCTGATGATTATGTAACGAAACCCTTCGATATAGAAGAACTACTTGCAAGGATTGAAACGATTTTGCGACGGATTTATGAAAATCAATATACATCAAATTCCTTGTTATGTTGTGGCGATTTAAATTTAGATACAATAGGAATGGAGGCCACTCTAAAAAATCAAAAATTGCCCCTTACAAAAAATGAGTTTGCTATATTGAAAATGCTTATGGAACATCCGCAACAAGTATTTACGAAAGATATGATTTATGAGCAATTATGGAATGAAACTTTAGAGGGAACTGAAAATGCTATCAATGTTCATATCAGCAACTTACGCAAAAAAATTGCTGCAATAGATAATAGTAAATCATATATTAAAACGGTTTGGGGAATTGGGTTTAAGATGGACATATAATCTTTATGAAATCCTTAGATTTAGAAAATAATTTACTTAAACTTATCCCTTACACTAAAACCACAAGGAGGGATATATCATGGAATATATATTAAGAACGAACACAGTATCTAAAAAATACACAAATTATTATGCTGTTGATAAAGTATCCATTTCTATTAAAAAAGGCGAAATATATGGCTTGATTGGAGAAAATGGTGCTGGTAAGTCTACTTTAATGAAAATGATTGCAGGTTTGGTTGAACCATCAGAAGGCTCTATTGAACTATTTGGAAATTTTGTTCCCCAGACCGAGCGTTATCGTATTGGTTGTGTAATTGAATCTCCGGCACTTTATGCAGAATTAACCGCAAAACAAAATTTGGAAGTATTTAGAAAAGCATATGGACTGTCAAGCAAAGAATCTGTACAGCAAATTTTAAAGCAGGTGGGTCTGTCACAATATGAAAATAAAATTGTCAAAAAATTTTCATTAGGTATGAAACAGCGTTTAGCCATTGGCATTGCCTTGTTGGGAAATCCTGATTTTCTGATTCTTGATGAACCTATCAATGGCTTAGATCCGACTGGAATACAAGATATGAGGAATTTCTTATTAAAACTAAATAGGGAAGAACATATTACCATTATGATTTCCAGTCATATCTTGGGGGAATTGTCAAAAATTGCAACGAAATACGGCATTATTAAAAATGGCAAGCTGATTGAAGAAATCACTGCAAAAGAATTAAATGAAAAATGTCAATGTTGTTTAAAAATTAAGGCATCAGATACTGCACAGGCCGCTATTTTAATAGAGAAAAATCTCCATACTAAAAACTACGAAATTCTTTCCGATAATAATATTCGGATTTTTGAATATGTAGACAATCCCGGAATTGTAAACTCCTTACTGGTTAATCATGGAATTTCTGTTGATGAATGTACTGTAACAAAGGAGTCACTGGAAGATTACTTTAATGAAAAAATGAGAGGAGGCATAGTCAATGCTTAATTTAATTAGAGCTGATTTTTATAAAGCAATACATGGAAAAGTCTTGAAAGTATGTTTTCTTATGATGACAGGATGGATATTCTTATGTGCTTATGCACAAAAAGCAACGATTGGCATGAGGGAATATTTGGTAGGTACAGAAGTTTCTGCAAATTACTGGGATTCTTTTTTTAATTATTACCCGGTTGTATTCCCTTTGATTATTTTTTGCAGCTACTATTTCTCAAATGATTTTCGTCAAGGGACTGTAAAACATTATATAGAAAAAGGTCTGTCACGATGGAGTTACTTCTTATCAAAATTGGTAATTGGCTGGAGTGTATCATTCTTTTTTTTGGTGTCTGCCTTTTTAATTGGTTTGTTATGTAATAAAATTTTTTTTGGAATAAGCGGTCTTACTTTTACAAGCATTAGCAATATAGTGTCCTACATATTCTGTGAGGCATTATATCATATGGCTGTATCAACGCTCGCAATTTCACTTGTTTTTCTCATAAGAAACAGTTCAGTTAGCATGGCAGTTAATGCTTTGCTTATATTTTTTGGTTATCTGGTTCTTCATGGATTGGAAAGTATTTTGGGCTTAGGATATAACATCACAATTTTTTGGGCAATTAGTAATATCAATAAAACAAGAATAGATATGGCAGTTCAATGGCTTCCAACCGCAATTATCATTTTCTTCGCCTATATGATTATATTTGGTGGAGTTATAGGAACAATTTTCAAGAAAAGAGATATTACATAATGCAGGGAGGGATAATGTTATGAGTGTGGTACTTCAAATATATGCTATCATTGTGACACTATCTCTTATTATTGTTTTATCATTTTACTTGTTTCATCGTAGGGAGGTAACCCGGTTAAGCCAGAAATTGCAAACACTTTTACATTCATTTACCCATGCGGAATTGACATTAGATTTTCCTTCTTCCGATATAACCGATCTTGTAAATGCTTTAAATGAATTGCTTCGAGTTTACCACAAACAAGTATATTCATTACAAAAAAAGGATGAGGCAATCAAAGAAACAATTACAAATTTAGCTCATGATCTTAGAACACCTGTGACTGCTATTCAAGGATATACCCAAATGCTTCTACAATCGCCGGAGTTGTCCGAGGAAGATTTAGATGCAGCAGCTGTTATAAACGAAAGATTGAATGTTTTAAATCAGTTACTAAATCAGTTGTTTGAATTTGCACGAATAGAAGCTGATGAAATGGAATTTTCTTATACTACATTTGATTTAAATGCTGTTTTACGCTCTGTTGCAGTTTCCTTTTTTAAATCTTTTGAGGAACGCAAAATAATTCCAGCATTAAGTATTGCAGAGATTTCTTTTCCATTTTATGGAGATGAAAAAGCAGTAACCAGAATTTTTGAAAATATCATTTCTAATGCCTTGTCACATGGGAAAAGTGATTATCATTTTTCATCTTATGATGATAATGAAAATTACCATTTTTCTTTTCAGAATTTTACAGACAGCATAAATGAATCTGATATAGACAAAATATTTAATCGTTTTTATACAACAGATTTATCCCGTTCCCGCAAAACAACCGGTTTGGGTCTCACAATAGCAAAGAATTTAACAGTAAAAATGGGCGGTTCTATCAGTGCTTCTCTAAATAATAATGTTTTTGAAATTGTAGTGTGCTTTCCTAAGCAAAAAGGATAAAAAACTGATGAGCCTGCTTTGGTGGTTAAAAAAAAACGCTTATAAAGTAGGTGTATTGACTATCTTTTTGTACAATTTATTCGTTATATATAATAGAAAGTGCTTTCAGTAGAAAAAGGAGGAAAGAAGTGGATGCAGATTTTCTTTTGATTCACAAAATGAAAAATGGTGATGAAGAAGCTATAGAGGTATTCGTAAAAAAATACTATTCAACTATACGGAATTATTGTCGATTACATACATACACAGACTGTGATGCAGAAGATATTACTCAAGCAACATTTGAACACTTTTTTCGATCATTTAGATCGTATCATCATTTGGGAAAGACTGCTAATTATTTGTATGTGATTGCTCGAAATTTATGTCGGGATAGTTATAAGAAAAAAAGAGATATTGTGATGGAAGCGTTACCAGATAAGGGGGAAAATCCAATTGCTGTAATTGAGAATAAAATAGATATAGAAGAATCAATAAAAAAACTTCCAGAAGATTTACAGGAAGTAGTTATTCTACATTATTTTCAGGATTTGAAATTAAAAGAAGTAGCAGATATTATTGGCATAGGACTTCCTCTTGTAAAATATAGGATAGGAAAAGCAAAAGAATTGTTGAGTGTTTATCTGGGGGATAAGAAATGATGATGACAGTTGATGAAAAATTGCATGCGTATGCAAAAAATCAGAAGGATAGAAATATAGATGAGAAAAAATTACAACAGACCATTATAAAATCGAAAGAAGCATATTGGGATGGAGAAATCGAAAGAAATATGTCATGGTTAGAATTTTTATATCAGCAAGCTTCGTATATACAGAAGCACTGGTGGTTTGCTCAAGGGGCAGTATTACTAATCCTTTGGATGACAATGTTCTTATCAGACAGTAGTATTTATACAAGGCGCTGCATGGGGATTTTGGCACCGAGTTTTGTAATATTGATACTTCCGGAACTCTGGAAAAATAGAAGCAATGGGGCTATGGAAGTAGAAGGTGCAACATTTTTTTCCATAAAGAATATATATGCCGCACGAATGCTACTCTTCGGCATGGTAGATGTTTGCCTATTGAGTGTGTTTTTGATAACCAGCACTTTTGTGTTACAGATTGCATTTATGGATATCTTAATACAATTTATTTTGCCAATGAATGTGACATGCTGCATATGTTTTCGATTACTTTGCAGTAAAGGAGATGATTATGTATCTTCCACATTATTTTCCTGTCTGATTTGGATCGCTGTTTGGACGCTTGTAGTTCTCAAAGATAGTATTTATGAGCATATATCTACATCAATATGGTGTGGAATGATGATATTATCTGTTTTATATTTGTGTTACAGTATTTGGCGAGTATGGAAATGCAGTGAAAGATATTACGAGAGTAATGGGGCAAGTGTATAAGAATATTATGGTGTCAATTACGAGAAATTACACAACGGTCGTAATCAGAGAAATGTGAGGAATTTGATTATGGAATTAGAATTGAAAAAATTAACAAAAGAATTTCAGGGATTTAAAGCAGTTGATGATATCACGCTGACGATGAGTAATGGAGTTTATGGGCTTCTTGGTGTCAACGGTGCTGGAAAAACAACGCTGATGAGAATGCTCTGCACACTTATTAAACCTACTTCGGGAAGCATATTATGTGATGGAAAAGATATTTTTGCATTGGATGGCGAATATAGGAGAATTCTTGGTTATTTACCTCAAGAATTTGGATTTTATCCGGAGTTTTCGGTTCATGATTATTTAATGTATATTGCGTCAATTAAAGGAATGCGAATAAGTATTGCACGAAAGCGTGTAACAGAACTTCTGCGGCAGGTTGGGTTGGCTAAAATGCAGAATAGAAAAATGAAAAAATTGTCTGGAGGAATGAAACGCCGTGCAGGGATTGCCCAAGCTATGCTAAATAACCCAAAGATTTTGATCCTCGATGAGCCTACTGCAGGTCTGGATCCGAATGAAAGGATACGTTTTCGAAATCTGATCAGTGAATTGTCACAGGATCGTCTCGTGCTATTATCAACACATATTGTGTCGGATATTGAATACATTGCCAACCAGGTGTTATTGATGAAAGATGGAAAGATTAGCCATTCAGGAACACAAGAAGAGATTATTCAGTCAGTACCAGTAAAAGTATGGAGTTGTGTAGTTGCAAATAATGAAGTTGAAATGTGGCAAAAACAGTTTAAAGTCTCAAATATGAAAACACTTTCGGATGGAATAGAATTACGCATTTTGTCTGAAAAATCTCCACACTATAATGCGAAAGAGGAAACGATGACTTTGGAGGACATATTCTTATATTATTTCGGAGAGAAAACAGGTGATGATTATGACGTATTATGAAATAAAAAAAGTTTTTTCAAAAAAAGGAAGTAAGGTTGCGCTGATATTTATTTTTATTGTAATTTCAGTAGTCTTGTCTTTTATCATCGGGGATAATAAATATGTGAATCGTAATGGTGATGCGGAAAGTGGAATATCGGCTATGTTAAAGGTTCGTGAGTTGAAAAAAGAATGGTCAGGAGAACTGACAGAGGATGTGCTTAGAAAAATTATTGAAGAAAATGTCAGGATTTCACAGACACCGGAAGCTAAGTCGAATGATTTTAGACAGAATGATATAGCATATAGTCAAAGACAGGGTTTCATGGATATAAGGGATTTACTAAATTGTGATTATGGAGAGTTTAACGATTATAATTATTATCTGGCAGATTCTCTTTCTCCTGATGAAGCAGTAGATTTTTATTCTAATCGTATCAAAAATTTGAAAAATTGGTTAGAAACTGATGGAAAGGATCAGTTTTCTGAAAAGGAAAAAAGTTATTTAATAAGAGCGTATGAAAAAATGAAAACCCCTTTATATTATGATTATCAAGCGGGATGGAAAAACTTATTTCAATATTCACCCTCAATAATTATGATTTTGACATTGGTATTAGGTTTCCTTTGTGCAGGTATTTTTTCAGGTGAATTTCAGCTGAAAGCGAATGCAGTTTTTTATTCTTCTTATTATGGCAGAAATAAGGCTGTATGGGCAAAAGTGAAAGCAGGAGCAATCATAATAACGGCTATTTACTGGGCGGTTATGTTGTTATACACTATGCTTGTTTTGGGAATTCTTGGTGTAGACGGAGCAAATTGTCCCATACAGTCTAGTATGAGTGGGTGGAAGAGTATTTATAATATCACGAATGCTCAGGAATATATTTTGATAGTTCTTGGTGGATATCTGGGATGTTTATTTATGCAATCTCTAACTATGTTGGTTTCTGCGAAGACAAACTCATCAGTAATAGCGGTAATCGTGCCTTTTATTTTGATTTTTCTTCCATCATTTTTATCAGGAACAAGTCTACCATTATTGAATAAAATTTTGGGACTTCTTCCAGATCAAATGCTTCAAATGAATCAGGTAGTTAAATTCTTTAACTTGTATGAAATCGGAGGAAAAGTGTTTTGTGCAGTTCCTATTTTAATAATATCGTACTCCATTCTGCTATTATTGATTGTTCCAGTTATTTATTTCATATATCGCAGAAAAGAAGTTTATAATTAGATGAAGAAATATCTGTTAGAGGGAGTGAAAACATAGGAAAAATATTATTATTATCGTTTAAAGATAGTGAAGAAGAAATGATAGAGTCTGTTCTTGTTGCTTTGAAAACCGGACGAAATATATATTGTGATGAAAAAAATATAAATCCATTGAAAATACATTATGGAGATATTGTTATTTTTTTAGCCACAAGAGAATTATTTCGAAAGCAGAAAAAAATAGATCTGTCTTTTACAGAGTTTGAAATTTTGCATTTATTAATGCGAAATCCTGGAAGAGTGTTTAGTAAAGAACAAATATATGATATAATCTGGAATGAACCCTATTCGGGTGATTACAATGTTGTTATGCGACATATCTGCAACATTAGAGAAAAGATAGAAGATGATCCTGGACATCCTGTATATATACAAACGGTGCGCGGTGTAGGATATCGGTTTAACGGAAATTTAGGCAGCGAGTGAAATCGCTGCCTATTATAATGGGCAAAGAGACAGAGACATATCTCTCGTCCAGGTGTCTCTTTCTTTACAATTGGAAAGTTATAGCTATGAGAGTTACAATTCCAATCATATCATATGATTTTTTCTTAGTTCTGGTAGGCTGATTTCGTCACATCTCCTGTTTATCTGATATTCAAGTTCCCAGTCACGATGGGAGAAAACATCAGGATCTTCCACATTGAGATAATCCACCTCATCGGCTGCAATATCACGACGGTGATAGTCATAATATTTACCAAAAACACCTTTGAACTGCTCAATCAGCTTATCTCGGAAATCAGAACGTATCTGAATTCGGGTACGAATTCTTTGATGAGAAGCAAGCCTGCATCAGAGGATAAATCTCCTCCATCGAAATTTATTTTAATCTGCCTATGCTTTCTAATGATAAGGTGTTTACAATACTCATAAAGAGCTCCTTTTGTTGGTATTATTTGAGATTCGACATCTTAATTTTATCACAAGTGGATGCTCTTTTTTCATTCACTTGATAGGTGAAAAGCAATATTCAGTTAAAGCACAGTAACTATGTGGCTTTCAGCCACTTTCACGGCTTTGCCATGAATAATATAGGATAAACCTAAGAAAAAGCTTGACGTTTAAATATTACAAGTGTAATATTTAAGAAAATATGAAAAAAGGAGAAATAAAACTATATGAGAAAAAAGAAAAGAAAAAAACACACGAAGATTATCACAAAAATAGTTTTATTTAGCGGTATATTGATTGGTGGTGAAATCGGTATTGTAACAATAATGAATTGTAATGTTCCTGAAAAAAGACTAATGGAATATATGAAACATATTGAAAAAGGGGAATATGAGCAAATGTATGCCATGCTGGATCAAAAAAAAAGCAGCATGAACAGTAAGGAAGAATTTATAGAACGAAATTCTAAAATATATGAAGGCATTGAGATGTCTGATCTGTCCATAACCGATATTACAGTAAAAAGACAAGAAAACGGAAATGCGGCGGTTTCCTATACAACAAATATGCAGACTGCTGCAGGAAATGTAGAATTTACCAACGATGCGGTATTTTCACATGATTGGACAGGATATCATTTAATCTGGCAGGATCAGTTGATTTTTCCAGAGTTATCTGCAACGGATAAAGTTCAGGTAACGTCAGAAGAGGCAAAGAGAGGAGATATTTTAGACAGAAATGGTCGTCAGTTGGCTGGAGAGGGAACTGCATCTTCGGTAGGAATTGTTCCGGGCAGGATGGAGAACAGAGAAAATACAATAAAAAAACTGGCAGAGTATCTTGGAATTGGAGCAGACGAAATTGAGGATAAGTTAAAAGCCGGTTGGGTAAAAGCAGATTCTTTTGTACCAGTAGCAACAATTCCTAAAATACAAGAGGTCGATCTTTTGACAGTGAATCCGGATAAAACTGTTCTGGAAGAAAAAGAAAAGCAGGACACATTATTGAAGATTCCAGGTATTATGTTATCTGATGTAAAAGTACGAACTTATTATCTAAAAGAAGCTGCCTCTCATCTGGTAGGGTATGTACAGGCGGTTACAGCCGAAGATTTGCAGGAACATAAAGGGGAAGGGTATCGTACAAACAGTGTGATTGGAAAGACTGGACTGGAAACGCTTTATGAAAAAGAACTAAAAGGAACAGATGGGTGTGAAATCTGTATTGTAGATGCAAATGGAAATAAAAAAAGTGTTATTGCATATGAGCCTAGAAAAGATGGAGAAGATATCCATACTACGATTGATGGTGATCTTCAAAGTACTCTTTATGAACAATTTAAAGAAGACAGAGGATGTTCTGTAGCCTTGAATCCTTATACAGGGGAAGTATTGGCGTTGGTAAGTACGCCATCTTATGATAATAATGATTTTGTACGTGGAATGGACAACAGCCAGTGGAGTGCATTAAATGAAAATGAAGACAGGCCTTTATACAACCGCTTTCGCCAGACATGGTGTCCTGGCTCAACTTTTAAACCTGTAATTGCTGCAATTGGATTAAAAGTGGGGGCATTTACTGCAAATGACGATTTTGGAAATGAGGGTCTGGCGTGGCAGAAAGATTCCTCGTGGGGAGATTATACAGTGACTACACTTCATGATTATGAACCTGTGATCTTGAAAAATGCGCTTATTTATTCAGATAATATTTATTTTGCAAAAGCAGCATTAAAAATTGGTGCGGATCAACTGATGCAGTCTCTAAATCAAATAGGATTTAATCAGGAACTTCCATTTGATATTAAAATGTCAGAGTCCCAATATTCTAATATGGACAAGATAGAAACAGAAATCCAGCTTGCTGACAGTGGGTATGGACAGGGACAGATTCTGGTAAATCCTTTGCATCTTGCAAGCATTTATACGGCTTTTCTAAATGATGGAAATATGATAAAGCCATATCTTCACGCGGATGGTGGAAGCACTTCCAGTGAAATCTGGATAAAAGATGCTTTTTCACCACAAATTGTTTCGGAGGTTATGGAGGGGTTAGAGGGTGTAGTGAATAACCCGGAAGGAACTGGTTATGGAGCATGCCGGGAAGACATTAGATTAGCAGGAAAAACCGGAACAGCGGAACTGAAAGCTACAAAAGAAGATACATCTGGAACAGAAATTGGCTGGTTTACAGTTTTTACTACAGATAGAGATACAAAGAATCCTATTTTGCTCATCAGTATGGTAGAGAATGTGAAAGATATTGGAGGAAGCGGTTATGTGGTGGAAAAGGATAAGGCGATACTGGATGAATATCTTGGTAATGAATAATTTTTACCTTTAAATATTACAAATGTAAGAGGAAAATGATATGAAAAAAATTTGGAAAATATTTGTGGGAGTTATTTTTCTTGCTGTCTGTAGTGGATGTGGCATAAAGAAAGAGCAGAAAAAGACAATTGAAGATACGAAAGAAAAAATTTACAGAGAGTGTGAAATGCTAGCAGAAGGCTATCGGAGCATATATGAGAATGCTGTGAAAGAAAATGCACTATATGAGCTGAGTACAATACAAAAAAGTATGGATTATTTTGGAAAATATGGATATGCAGTAATTGATTCCTACAATCAGCTGGATATGATTCAAAGTATTAAAGTAGATGATTTTTTGAAAAAAGCAGAAAAAGAGAAGAATGGAAAAACTACTATATTTCAAGTTATAGCAGGGGATCATTTTATCCGGTATGATCTGAAAACCAAACAGGGGAAAATAGACGTTGAAGTAAGCTCTTTTAAATGGAAAGAGGACACTTGGCGGGAAACATATTATCATGAGTTTAGAGCTAATTCATGGAAATATACAGAAAATGGGTATTTCTTTATAGAAGAATATCATCCGGCAGGATATGATGGACCGTCTGGATATCGGGACTTTCGGGTAGCACCGTTAAATAAAAAATGTCGGGAGTTGAATCGAAAATATATACTTCCTTTTGGATATACACTTAATAAATTGTTTACTTCTAATTGGAGTGAAAAAAATTATGATGGAATAAATTTTTATGATGTTTTTGACCGTTTACTTTCAATGGAAGAAAAAACTGATGAATTTAAGGAAGGAAAGACTTATGAAATCCCCAAAGAATCATTTGAAGCGATATTTCAAAAATATTTTAATATAAGCGCAGAGATACTGCAGACAGGAACGGTATTTCACACGGAAACACAGACATATCGGTATCGAACCAGAGGAATCGTATATGATTTTGCTCCCACACCATATATTCCATATCCGGAAGTTGTTTCCTACATAGAAAATCAAGATGGAACAATAACACTGGAAGTAAATGCGGTATGGCCACAAAAAGAATTAGATCAGGCGTTTTGTCATAGCGTAACCATTCGGCTGTTAGATAAAGATAGATTTCAATATGTATCCAATTATGTATCAAGGTCAGAAATAGAGGTTACCTGGTATACGGAAAGATTATCAGACGAAAAGTGGGAGGAATGTTATGGAGATAATTGATATGAGTACAAAAAGAAAACTGAAAAAGATGGTGAGTGTTTTATTTATTTTGGGATGCTTTTTCATAGGAAATACAAAATGTAAAGGGGCTGATTTAGAATATATTTCACAGGAAACTGCGAATTATGCTGTACAAGAAAGAGGATATGATTTGCCAGTAGATGAAGTCGTGAAAGAAGAAGCTATTGAAGATTGTAAGAATGTTATGAATCAGATGAAAGCCATTTATCAAAAGGCGGATAAAGGAACTTCATCGAATGTAGTAGTTTCTGAGACAGTAATGGAAGAAATGCAGGAAGTATTAAAGGAAAAAAATGTCCCTGTTATTACATCAGCGCCGTATTCAAATATGGCTAATTATTCTAAAATGGAAGAATTTCTTTTCAGGGCAGAACAGGATCTGACAGGAGATATCGTCTTATATAGGATTAACAGGGATGGTGGGATAGAAAGACTCAAATTCAATTATGATGGGACAGATATGTATTTGCTGGCTGTGAAAGCTGTTTGGGGTATGAACGACAATCCATCTATTGTATATGTTTCGTATACAAGGATAGAAGAATGGAAATATACAGAAAAAGGCTGGTTTGGTTATACGCTATGCGTTCCAAAGTATCCGGAAGTATCAGAAGCGGTTGATGGCAGTTCTATGATAAGAATTAAACCTTTAAGTGATGAATGCCGGGAAGTTTCGAAGAGGTGTGTGTATTTGCTTGGATATCAGGGGAATAATCTTTTATGTTCTGATTGGGATAGATCTGATATGGAAGGGTTAGATTATAATGGTTTATATGAATATTTATATCGAATGAAATACGGGGAGAGATATGAGTTTTCAGGTAACTCAAGTGGAATTCCGGCAGAAGAGTTTGAAAATCTGATAATGGAGTTTTTGCCGATAACAGCGGAGCAAATTAAAAAATGGGCAGTATTTGATTCGGAACATCAAACTTATGACTGGGAACGATTAGGTTGTTTAAATTATAGCCCTACTTATTTTGGAACATCTTTACCGGAGGTCGTTGAAATAAGAGATAGCGGAGAGGGAAACAATGTGCTAGTTGTTGATGCTGTATGTGATACATTTATATGTAATGATGCCGTTATTACAAGTGAGCTGACTGTTAAGTTCAACGATGATAAGAGTTTTAAATATATGGGGAATAAAATTCTGAATAATGGTACGAAATAAGTTCCCAAATATCAATATAGAATAAAAAGAAAGAACTGATAACAACTATCAGCCCTTTCATATTTGTTAATTCCATATATGTAATTTTTTTAAGATATCAGAAGTGATTTCAAATGCTTTTTTGCCAGTTGCATTAGAATCACTTTGGATATTGGTTGCAAAATAATAGCTGTTATCGGAAGTTTCTACATATCCGATAAACCAGCCGTTGATATCCTGTCCGTTGACACGACCGGTTCCAGTTTTTCCGTAGAAATTACCATTAGGTGTACTGGCAATTTTTATAGCATTTTTAACAGAAAATACATTTTGGGAATTTAGATGGAATTCATTTGTGTTAAATTTTTTCAATAATGTTACTTGCTCTAAAGGCGAGATTTTTAATGAAAAATCGGACCAGTATAAATCCAGATTTGAACTGGTTGTCTGGTTTCCATATTCTATTTTATTCAAAAATTCCTGGACTCTGTTAATTCCGAGCTGCGAATCAATTGCCTGGAAATACCAGTTAACGGAATTTTGCATAGCAGAGTTTAAATCCTGATCAGCTTCCCAGGATGGAAAAGGAAAGGCATCACCATTCCATGTCATGGAAGAGTGTTCTGGTGTGATGATTCCGGATTCCAACCCTAATAATGCATCGTATATTTTGTAGGTAGACTCTGGCGGAATACGTTTGGTGGCTTCTTCAAGATCGTATATTTTCCAGGAATCCAAATTATTGTCATACAAAACAAATGATCCATCATATGTTCCAAATGTTTCGGATATATCTAACAGGGAGATATTTTTGTCTGTATCACTAAAATGATATACGCTTTGAGTAGAGGCATCAATGGATAAAATGGGTGTACATCCAATAAAAACAGCACTAATGACCAGATAAATTATCAATGCTCTCATTTTTTGATAAAGAGTTTCTTTCCTAAAAACGGCGATGTTGAGAATACGTCGTTTCATCTGCCTGAAATTTCCGGACATTCCAACTGCCAGTGGAGAGGAAAAAGAGGATATTTTTTCTGCAAAATTAATCAGTGTAGTTCCATAAGCTTGGTATTCATCAGCAGAAATCATCTGCAATACAGCAGAATCACAGGCTATTTCACGGTCACAGAGAATTTCTTTTAAAGTGTACCAAACAAAAGGGTTAAACCAGTAGAGTATATTACTTATGACCATGAGGAAGCCAATAAATGTATCTTTGTGACGGTAATGCTGTAATTCGTGTAGCAGCATAAAACGCATATCATCAGGATTCAGTTCGGAAATTAAATGGATGGGAATGTAAATTCTGGGATGTATTATTCCGATTAAAACTGGTGATTTTAAAAATGCAGTACTGTAGACTGATACTGGGTGAGAGATTTTAAGTTCCTTTAAACAATTGTAATAAATAGTTTTTACCTGCTGATTTTGAAGCGGGAGAGCAGATCTTTTTATGGAACGTACATAGTTTAATGAATGAAGGGTGAGGACTGACATAATCATAACACCCGTTATCCATATTAGAAAGAGTATGGTATTCAAGCCTCCAGAAAATTGACTACTGATGGAAACTGAAAAATCATTCACCTGGTTTAACAAAATATTTTGTGTATTACTGGTAAGTTCGGATAGCGTGTCGGTACCAGAGTTAAGTCCTGAGTCAGTTTGAAAAAAATGTAACCATGAAAAAAGTTGTGAGCCATGAATCTGTACAGGAAAAAATGGCACGGCAAGTAGTAAAAATAAAAGAAAACAGAGATGGTACTGTGTAACCGCAGATAAATATTTTTTCAGAAGTTTTTTTGTTCCGATTATTACAAGTGTAAAAATACATATGAAGATATTACTGATTAAAAAGTGGATAATCCAGTTGCTCATTCAAAACCTCCTATTTCTGATGTTTTGATAATAAATGGCGTAAGTTATCAATTTCTGTTGAAGAGAGCTTATCGTCTTCAAGGTAAGAAGCCAGCATAGAAGAAAGATTTCCATTATAATATCGCTTTAAAAAAGAATTGCTTTCCTGGCGTATATATTCATCTTCTTGGACTAATGGAGTATAGGCAAATACCCGGCTTTGTTTTTCGTAGGAAAGAGCTTTTTTGGAAACAAGTCTCTTGATAAGAGTTTGAATTGTTTTTGGACTCCAGCTGGTAGTTAGAGTAAGTTTTTCTGTAATTTCATTTGTATTGATGGGAGCATATTTCCATACAATTTTCATAACTTCAAATTCGGCTTCTGAAATTTGGGGTAGTGACATAATAAAATCCTCCTGCTAAATCCTACATATGTAATAAATATATTATATTACTTGTAGAAGAAAAAAGTCAAATGGCAGATGATATATAGAATATAAAATTAATAATGTAGAGGCAATAAAGGTGAAAAAGATAGAAATTATTGAGAGAATCACAGATGCTAATGGAAGCATAAGTGAAAACATATTGACTAGCTGGGAACATAAAAACCAATTCATACCGGAAATTATAAGGTTTGGAGAATTAAAAATATATCTACAGGAACGAATTGTTAAAAAGAATGATAGTGATGTTCATCTTTCAAAATATGAATATGATATTTTACTTCTTTTAGCGAAAAGTCCAGGTAGAATATTTGGAAAAGAAATGGTTTATGATCTGGTATGGAATGAACCTTATTCCGGTGATTATAATGTGGTTATGCGACATATCTGCAATATCAGAGAAAAAATAGAAGATGATCCTGGACAACCATTATATATACAAACAGTACGAGGTGTGGGATATCGGTTTAACGGGAATTTAGGCAGCGAGTGAAATCGCTGCCTATTATTATGGTTTTACAAAGAAGGGAGTTGGTTATGAGAAGATCTTTGTATTTCAGGAGCATCCTGTTTGAGATATTTGGACAGGTTTTGATGTATCAATTCCAACTCTTTTATTTCTTGCTTAAAAGAAACGTATTGAGTATTTAGTGATTCCTTTCTGGAAATAAGATCTGCAATTTGCTCTTGTAACTTATTGGAATTAAGATGCTTCAGATCCATGCCATTTTCCTGTAAAATATGTTCAGCACCCGCGAAAAGAATAATTTGAGATTCATATTTACGGAAATAACGATCTGGATCTTTGGAGCTTTTATAATGGTCGTCGTAAATTTTATTTTTCTGATATTGTTCGGCATATTTTAGCATTTCTCGAAGATGGCGTATCTGAGACTCGAGAGAAACAACAGAGGTATTTACCTCTTTTTGCTGCATATGTAACAAGGCTATGCGGTCTTCAAGTCCTGAAAAATTATGTAGATTATGTGTGAACATCTTGTTATATTCAGCAGAGACAATTTTTAAATTTTCCTTATTTGCCCATTTCTGAAGTCCAATGTTTCCTGCTATATTGGGAGTGTTGGTGTCTATTAACTTATTACGAACAGAAGGAACAGTAGTTCTGTGGAGCTTATTATTAATGCGTTCTTTGATACGTTCCTTAGTAAAATTTTTTCCTAAAGATTTAGCACTTCCACGCACTGGATGGGACATATCGGGAGAACGAAAGGTAATGTATTTTCTGCTGTTTTCGCCAAATTCTGCGTTTTTTATTTCATATCCTTTAGCTTCCATAAATGCAAGAAATTCTGAATAAGTGGAAACGATTCGGATTGTCTGGTTGATATCTTTTCGCAGCTGCGCTTTTTTACTGGATTCAGATTTATTTGCAGCCCATTCATTGTATTTCATTCCTTTTTTACCATCTGGCATAATTGTGGACAGGTTATGTTCCTGGCATAAAGTGTCGCTGAGATTTCGTATTTTCCAGTAATTCTTTTTACAGTCATGGTAATGAGAAAAAGTGATGTTATCTGCAGAACAGAAAATTAAATGGTTATGTACATGACCTTTATCAGTGTGTGTTGTCAGAACATAGGAGTATTTTCCCTCCAGTAAGCGATCCGCAAGTTCTTTGCCAATTTGATGGGCTTCTTCATAGGAAACTTCACCAGGGGAAAATGCCTGAATCAGATGAAATGCCTTATTTGTATTGTGCGGATCTCTGCAGTCATGTGTATGATCCAAAGTGTATTTAAAGTCAAGAACGGCTGTTTCGGGAGAGCAGGCAAAGGAAGAAATATATAGATTCTGGTCAGTTTTATCTGGATTGCAGATGTATTCTATTGTTTTATCAACGGTTGTTTTGATACCATGGATTTTTGTAACTGCCATATTTTTTCCATTAACTCCTTTATATCGTCCAGGTCCTTTGGGTAAACTGTATTGGTACTGTTTATACGATGGGTGATCTGATTCAAATTGCTGCTGATATTGCCCAGCAGGGTATTCATTTTTCGGATATGAGAGTAGTCTACTTCATATACAAATCCATATAAGATCATTTTCCGTAGAAAGGCAGATTTGCTTTTCATCCTGGAAAGACGATATTTTTCTTCTAAAATGTATTGTTCGTCATCATTCAAATAAAATTGTACGGGATGAATTCTGGTACGTTTGCTCATTGAAATCCTCCAATTCGTTTTTTTCTATAAAAAAGAGTACAAAAAAACTGTCTAACCAGTTCGGCTATGACAGTTATGGTACTTGGTTTTTTGTTGGTTTGGACAGATGTATCTGTAAGTTATTTTAACAGGACTGGGTGAAAGCGTCAAATTAAGAAATTATAAAATATGAGAGGGCCAGGGATACTCCCTGATACATTTTGGTAGAATGAATCGGAAAGGGAATTTGACAAAATGAGCCAGGTGTCATGACACTGGCAGTGCTTGCTTCTTTTGGGGTGTAGCCTGCAAAGCAGGCTATGCAAAAGCTATAAAACATAAATAGAACTGTGAGAAGTGGTTGAGAATACAATCCTGATAGCGTATAATCAGAGAAAGAAATCGTAAGTGAGGGATAAATTTGAAACGTGAAGAAATTTTTCAATATGTAAAAGAGCAATATGGAACTGAACCGGAATATTTATGGAAAAAAGATCCTGATTCTGCGGTGCTTCGACATAAAAATGGAAAATGGTATGCTATAATTATGGTAGTGGAAAAGAAAATACTGGGATTAGAAGAAGATGGAAACATTGACATCCTGGATGTAAAATGTGATCCTGATCTGGTTGGGATGATTATTCAAACGTATGGATTTTTACCGGGGTATCATATGAATAAGCAACACTGGATTACGATTCTTTTGGATGATTCTGTCAGTGAAGCTAAGACGCTGGATTTTCTGGATATGAGTTATGATTTAATTGACAGTGGGAAGTAATAAAAAAGGAAGCCTTTCAGAAAAATCTCTGATCGGCTCCCAGGTATTCATTCTGGATATGTATAAGTTGATCTTTGCAACAGGATATTTTCCCAATCTCGTTCATGGCGCAACACTCGGAGAATATGAATCTCTTTTGTTTCTTCCATTATAATATAAAAAATAATAGATGGCGGAAAAGATCTTTTATGTATGGAATATCCTCTGTACAGAATTTGAGTTCGGGGAAAGGCAGTACTGAACTGGCCTAAATTCTGCATTTGTTCTTTCAGATCAGATTGAAAACGGTCAGCACGTTGCTGGCCGAATTCTTCTTCAATATAATCTGCAATGTCTGTGACATCGTAAATTGCTTCCCAGGTTAAAATAATTTTATATTCTTGCATTTCTTCGTGCATCCCTTAATTCTGTGATTTTGCGAAAAGCATCTTCCAGTGGCAATTCACGACCAGCTTCCATATCATCAATTCCCCGGTCTAACATGCGGAGAAGATGATTGTTTTCCTGGCTTTTATCGGTTGTAGGGACTTTTTTTGTTAATTCCATGAAATCACTCCAATCATACGGTGTATAAATAGTGTATGTTGTTCAGAAGTATCTATCCATAGTTTAGCATAGAATGGGCAGCAATACAATTGAATTATTTTGCAGGAGCGTCCGTCAGACCAAGAAGATATTCGCAGGAAACATTAAATACTTCGGCCAGTGCGACAACTTTGTAGTCGGGAACGAAACGGTTCAGGAGGAACATTTAAAGCGCGTACCAGTTTTCTGATTTTATGAAAACTGGGAACTCGGCCCCCATTTTCAATTTCCTTTAAATATCGGCTGGACATTTCTGCTTTTTCAGCTAATTCCTCATAAGTCAATTTTTGCTCGTGTCGGGCGTTCTTAAAAAACAATTCCAGTTCTTTATCTGTTTGTTTTAGCATATAATACACCTCCATGTTTAGTGTATAGTTCCCTTTCTTGAAAGAAAATGAACTAATATTTCACTAAAAAAGAGGGTGATATTTCACTTTTTAAAAGACATATAAAATTCTAAATTTCCGTAAAACAGATCCGGAGTATTGGAAAGATTAAGAATTATATTGTCTGGTATCATATCCGTCATTACGTGACGGATTGATTGCTGAAGCACTGCAGACACTTACTGAAAAGAAAAGGAATGTTGTGTTATTATCATATTTTATGGATATGAGTGATGCAGACGTTGCCAGAGAAATGAATCTTGTACGCAGCACAATTAATGAGCATCGTAGACGATCACTGGAACTGATGAGAAAAAATATGGAGGAATCTGCAAATGAAAAAAAGTAAAAAACAGAAATGCGCATTTGATTTGCTGCCATTCCATGTTATTGAGGCAGCATCAACTGGTGATACTGAGGCAATCCAGGCAGTGTTGAAGCATTATGAAGGGTACATAACAGTTTTGGCTACCAGAAAAATGTTTGACGAATTTGGACAGGTGCATTACTGTGTAGATGAAACTCTGCGTCAACGCCTGGAAGCAAAACTGATTACTAAGACCTTGGGATTTGATACGAAATCATATGTAAGGAAAAGTAATCAGTAAAGGGAGTATTTA